>PLKR01000572.1:13847-22618 GCA_003140655.1 Acidobacteriaceae bacterium
AGGATCCCGAACTCCTCGCCTCCGTAACGGCACACCACATCAATCTTTCGCAATTGCTGGTGAAACAGGGAGGAAACCTGGCGTAGCACCTCGTCACCCAGCACGTGTCCGAACTCGTCGTTGAGCCGTTTGAACTGATCGATGTCGGCCATGATGACGGCCATACCGGTGCCGTAACGGCGGGCACGCTCAATCTCTTCCATGAAGCGCAACTCGAAAAAGCGCCGGTTGAAAATGCCGGTTAGACCGTCAAGGTAGGCCAGCTGTTTTACGCGCTCGACATAGTGGGCGTTCTGGATGGCCGTAGCGCAGATGTCGGCGACCGATTCCAGCGACTGCAGATCGCCGTCGCGGAACGCATCGGGCAGAGCGCTGTCGAGCGCGAGAATTCCCAGCGTGTGTCCGAACGAGACCAGGGGAATGCACATGCGCGAGGCCGATTCCGCGAAGAACTTCGTGCTGGTGGGTCCGCTGCGGAGATCTGTTTCCGTCACCGTACTGTTACTGGCCAGGATGTCAGCCCAGGGCTCGGCCGGGAAGCGGCCACCCTGCGGGATGCGAGGCGTGAGCGTGCCGTGATGGGCCCGGAGCACCAGGTCGTGGTCTTCCCGTAAGAAGAGCGAGACATGCGATACCCGGAACGCGTCCTGAATCAACTGACAAACCCTGCCCAGCAGATCCTCAAGGTCAAGCACGGCGGTAGTTTGCTGGGCGATGGCGTTGATCGCCTGCAGTTGCCGGGCGCGCTGCTGCTCGAGAGAGTAGAGCCGCGCGTTCTGCAAAGCTATCGATGCCTGGGTGGAGAAAAGCGTGAGCAGATCGATGGTCTCGGGGTCGAAATGGTCCACGCGGTCGCTCTGGCAATCGAGCACGCCCACGACTTCATCCCGAACCATCAAGGGGATGGCGAGCTCAGAATGCGTGGACTTGGCAGAGCAGAAATAGCGCGGATCCTGTGTGACGTCGGGCGCATAAACGGGCTGTTTCTTGAGAGCGGCGGCTCCGGTTATACCCTGGCCCGGAGCCCACCGAATCTTGTCTTGCCCTTCGTCCCAGCCGATCTGCGAGCGAACGTACAACTGCTGCGACTGCTGGTCGAGCAGCAGTATCGCGACATTCCGCAGGTGAAAGTAGTCCCGTGCGATGGCCAGGATGCGCTGCAGCACCTCGTCCAGATCGAAGGTGGAGAGCACGGCCTGGCCGGCATCGTACAGGACCGCGATGTTGTTCATAGCTCAGGGATAGACGTCAGGAATATAGAGTAACGTGTCGACGGCGGTTGGCCGAAGTTCCCAAAGTAACCAAGAAATAGGCCTCGGGAGGAGTCTGGGTGGCCTTACTTCCACCTTCTTGCAGTGCGGATCAGACCATAGGCGACGACACAGAACCAGAAGTCTACGACCAGGCCCGCGTCGAGCTGGAATGGCCGGTGGCGCGGCAGTGGCAGGGACGGCGCAAGAAGAAAGTACGCCACGTTGCCCAGGATGATGGCACTCAGAGCTTGAATGAGATTTATGATCACCGAGGGTTTAGACACCGGCTTCATATTGGGTGGGATCTTCGTGTACGGGCGGAGCATTTTCAGGTCGCCCGTCCTGCTAACATTCCTTCGGAAGCTCTGCCATGCTTGAACTCACCACGCCGGTGCAGTACGTCAAGGGAATTGGTCCGCGACTGGCGGAGATTCTTGCCGCCAAAGGCATTGCCACCGTCGGCGATCTTCTCAATTATCTGCCTTTTCGTTATGAGGACCGGCTGAATCCGCGCGGGATTGCCGAATTGCGCGCTGGCGAAATGGCGACCGTGATTGGCGAAGTTCGCAACTCGGGGTTGTTTCGCACGCGGAAGATGCCGATCTTCCAGCTCACCGTGGGCCAGGGACGATCCAAACTGCGTTGCCTGTGGTTCCATGGCGCCTACCTGCAGGACAAGTTCAAGCCCGGCCAGTTGATCGCGCTCTATGGCAAGGTGGAGCAAGACTCGCGCAGCGGAGAGCTGCAGATTGTGCAGCCGCAGTTTGAGATGCTGGGCGATGCCGGCGGAAGCGGCGCGGATGACAAAGCGGCGGCGTCGCTGGAAGTAGGGCGCATCGTGCCCATCTACGAGTCGGCGGGGCAAGGACGCGTGACGGCGCGCTGGTTTCGCCGGGTCATCCGTACGGCGCTGGACGACCTGACTCCTGACCTCGCCGAAACCATTCCGGCAGCCGTACGCGAGCGTCTGGCGCTGGTTTCGCCGCGCGAGGCGCTGTGGCAAGTTCACTGGCCCGAGGCTGGAGAGAGTTTCGAAGACTTGCAGTCGTCCCGCACGCCCGCGCACATCCGGCTGATCTTTGAAGAACTGTTCTTCGTCGAACTGGGTCTGGAACTCAAGCGCCGCCAGCAGAAAGCGCAAACCGGTATCGCGTTTCGCCTGGACGACCGGGTGCGGCAGGCGATCAAGAAGATTCTCCCGTTCCATCCCACGGCGGCGCAGAAACGGGTCTTGAAAGAGATTGCCGATGACATGCAAAAGCCGCATCCCATGCGGCGTTTGCTGCAGGGAGATGTGGGCTCGGGAAAAACCATCATCGGCTTTCAGGCGGCGATCATTGCCATCGAAAACGGATGCCAGGTGGCGCTGATGGCGCCCACCGAGATTCTTGCGCAACAGCATTATTTTTCCGCCCGGAGGATTCTGGAGAACGCGGGATACCGGATCGTCCTGCTGACCGGCTCCCTGGAGGCCGACCGCAAACGCGAAATCCGACGCCACATCGCGCAGGGAAACGCACAGCTCGTGATTGGAACTCACGCTCTGCTGGAAGAGAAAGTCGAATTCGCGAAGCCGGGCCTGGTCATCGTCGATGAGCAGCACCGTTTCGGCGTTTTGCAGCGGCTGAAGCTGATGAAGAAATCGGGCGAAGGCGGCGACCCTTCGACAAGCTCAGGGCAGGCTCCTTCGGCAAGCTCAGGGCGGGCTCTCAGTAGTCCTGCCGAGCCTGACGTTTTAGTGATGACCGCCACGCCCATTCCCCGCACGCTGGCTCTTACGCTTTATGGCGATCTCGATCTCAGTGTGCTCGACGAGCTTCCTCCGGGCCGCACGCCGATTGTTACGCGGAGGATCACCGACGACCGCTCGCCCGAAGTTTGGGACTTTGTGCGCAAGCAGGTCGCTAAAGGACATCAAGCGTATGTGGTCTATCCGGTCATCGCGGAAAACGAGGAGACCGAACTGAAGGCCGCGATCAAGATGTACCGCGAGCTAAGCGGAAACGTGTTTGCCGATCTGAAGGTCGGCCTGCTGCACGGCCGCCTGGATTCTGAGTTGAAAGACCAGGTCATGCGCATGTTCCAGAAAGGCGAGTTGCAGATTCTGGTTGCGACCACTGTGATTGAAGTGGGCGTGGATGTGCCGAACGCAACGGTGATGGTGATTGAGCACGCGGAGCGTTTTGGCCTTGCGCAACTTCACCAGTTGCGCGGGCGGATTGGGCGCGGAGCCGCGAAGTCCTACTGCATTNNATGGTGCGCACCAACGACGGCTTCCAGATCGCCGAACTCGATCTCGAACTGCGCGGGCCGGGAGAGTTTTTCGGCACGCGGCAGGCCGGGATGCCGAGCTTCCGCGTCGCGAACCTGATTCGCGACCGGCAGCTGTTGGAACTGGCCAAGCGCGAAGCTGCGGCGGTGATGACCGGGCCCAACTCTGAAGTCACGCAGGTGGAAATCAGTCGAGCCCTGGTTGCCCTGCGCACTCGCTGGCAGCATACCTACGGGTTAGTCGAGGTGGGCTGAACTGATAGAATCGAACGGATGGCAGGCACGTCTCAACTGATTCAGATCGAACTGGGGCCTCCGCTCCGGATGCCCAAGCCGGAATGGCTGCGGGCCAAAGCNNAACTTTCACAACCTCAAGAAGCTGGCGCGTGGATTGGGATTACACACTGTCTGTGAGTCGGCGCAGTGTCCGAATATCGGTGAGTGCTGGAATCACAAGACCGCAACATTCATGCTGCTGGGTGACATCTGTACCCGCCGCTGCGGATTCTGCGCGGTGCCCAAGGGTCGTCCGGAGCCCATCGACTGGGACGAGCCGCGCCGCGTAGCTGAGGCGGTCGCTACGCTCGGCTTGAAACACGCGGTCGTGACCAGCGTGAACCGTGATGATGACAACGTTGGCGGCGCGAAAGTTTTCGCCGAGACCATTCGCGAAATTCGCGAGCTGATTCCAGATTGCCGCATCGAGGTACTGATCCCGGATTTTCAAGGTTTGGCAGAACCATTGAAGATCGTGCTTAAGGCGCAACCCGACGTTCTCAATCACAATACCGAAACTGTGCCACGTCTTTATCGCGCAGTACGCTCCGGCGCCCGTTACGAGCGCACCCTCACCCTGCTGGAGAACGCCAAGAAGTTCTCCCCCGGCATGGTGACGAAGAGTGGCGTTATGGTGGGGCTGGGCGAATCCACGGAGGAACTAATTGAGGTGTTCCGCGATCTCGGCGGCCGCGGCGTTGACATTCTTACCGTGGGCCAGTATCTCCGCCCCTCGCGCGATCATTTGCCTATCGCGCGGTTCTACACGCCTGAGGAATTCCGCGAGTTGCGGAGTGAAGCGTTGCGTTTCGGCTTCCAGCACGTCGAGTCCGGTCCGCTGGTGCGATCCAGCTATCACGCGCACGAACAGGCCGAGTCCACATCCGTGCCGCGGGTGATTTCATAGACGCGGCAATGCTCAGCACGCTCCTGGTGCCTTAGTCCCGCCTAGAAAACGTGCAGCTTGATGCTGAGATATTTCTTGGGATTCTCCCGGATCGCCTTTATCAATCCCTGAGTCTCCTCCAACATGTGGTTGGCATTGTTGTAGAGAGTGTCGTCCTTGAGCAGTTTTCCCACCGTGCCCTTGCCGGCATCGAGGTCGCTGGTCAGAGCCGCCAGCTTGGTCATAGTGGTGTCGATCTTCTTTGCCAGTTCCTCGTCTTTGAGCAACCTTCCCGCAGTCCCCTTGCCCGCATTGAGGTCTGCGCTCACCTGTTTCAAGTTGGCAACGGTCTCGTTGGCATTGTTGTAAAGAGTTGGATCTTTCAAGAATTTTCCGGCCGTGCCTTTGCCTTGTTGCAGGTCGTCAATCACGCCGTTCATTTTGTCGAGGGTGGCTACGAACTTGTCGTAGGCATCGCTCTTATTGATCAACTGGCCCAGGCTGCCTTGTCCCTTGGCGATCTCGTCGACAACTGTTTTGAGTTCTGCAACCGTCTGCGAGAAGCGGTCATACAGCGTGGGATCGTAAATCAACTTGCCGAGCGATCCCTTGCCACTTTCGGCGAAGGCGAGGATGCGGTCGGCGCGCTTGAGCAGAGCGTCCATGTTCTGCAGCGTGCTCTGGCTGGAGCGTACTACTTCGTTGAAGTCGGGGTGCACGCGGGTCGGAAGGGTGTCGCCATCCTGCGCCGGCGGACCGATGGCCTGCGAGCTGTCCATATCCATAAAGGTTTCGCCCAACACGCCGGCAGTCTCGAGAGAAGCGAGGGTATCGCGGCGGAGGTTGAAGTCGTATCTCGTACTCACCTTCATGATTATTTCGACGGGAGTGACCTGTTTGTCTTTGTCGGGGACAATAATAATTTTCACAACATTGCCAATATCCACGCCACTGAGCCGCACCGGCGCGCCCGGCCGCAGTCCTTCCGCGTTGTCGAAGTATGACTTCAGAGTGATTCGACGCGCGAAGATGCCGCCGATCCCGCCGGACATCAGGAACAACAGCAGCGCCAACACCAGGCTGGCGACAATCACCGTCAGGCCGACGCGAAGTTGAGACCATTTGAGCTGCTTCTGACTCGGCAAATGATTTCCTCAGAACGCGATCTCCGCCGTTCTCGGCGGCACGGAACAGCTCCACGCCCTGCTGCCCCTTCGCTGCATCATAACAAAACCGGAGCCCACTCTTACGCGTGTTGCAAGTGGAGGGTCGGCAGCAGCAACAGGGCGAGCAGGTAGGCCGCAACTCCGCAGGCCAGGGTCACGTTCAAGCCAAATTGGATCGCGATCACAATGGCCAGCACGGAACCGAGCACGCTGGCGGCGGCATTCATCGCCCAGGCCCACTCCACTGCGTTGTCTTCATCACTCGCCCCGCTGGGAACGTCGAGGACGGGGCCCGCAGCCAGCGCGCGCAAGCCCGTCGGGAACGGCATTCCCATCACGAAGCCCANNCGGCGATCACCAGTGTGATCGGCATCCAGGCCATTTCTGTGCGGGGAAGCCAGCGGCGTGAAAACAGGCTTCCGGCGCCGCTCGACAGCATCAGCAAAAAAATGACTACGGTCAGAGCATAGGTCGGATGTCCGAGAAAAAGCACGAAGCGCTGGATAAAAGCGATCTCCACCAGGATGTAACCCAGACCGACCGCGACAAAATAAAGCAGCGGAAGTGGCGACTGCCGGCCGCCCTGGAGCGCAAGCGGCAGAATCAGGAAGGCCAGCACTGCCGCCAAAGAAATAACCAGCACCAGAATCAGCACCAGCACTCCCAGGTTCACCTTCCAGTCAATTCCCTGCCGTCGCAGGCCTTCCGCGCGGAAGATTTGTCCGGGTTTGAGCGTGAAGAAGAAAAACGGCGCATTGTCGGTGACCGGAGCCACGTTATAGGCATAGTCCGACGCGAACCGGTAAGGATCATTGCTCGCGATAAGATCGGCAAACGGATTCTTTACATGCCTCGAAGGCAGGTAGAGCGGATCGAGTTCGTCGTATTCGTCGAAGTGAACCTGTACTGCAGACTCTTCCTCCGCGGTAAAGGCGGTTTTCTTGGCCAGCACCACTACGGGAATCCCGTCTTCAGTGAGCGGTCCTTGCGAGGCCACGATAAAGTTGCGCGCCGGGTCCGCCACGCCAAGGCTATGCAAGGCCTGCATCGCGACCGATACCACCCGCAGCGCCTCGTGCGGCCGGCGAAACTCCCAGCGGGTGATGGCGATCATGCCGTCGGGTTTGAGATGGTCGAAATATTCCCGGAAGGCTTCCACCGTATAGAGATTGTTTTCACTCAGCGCGAAGGCCCCTGCCGCGGTCGAGGCCCAGGTATCCACCAGCGTCATCTGAACCACATCGAACCGCTGCGGCGTGGAGCGCAGGTAGGAGCGGCCGTCGGTGACGTGGACGTGAACTTCGGGACGCTGGTAGAGATGCTGGGAGTAGTCGGCGTAACGCCCGCGCATGATCGTGTTGGCAATGATGGGGTTGATTTCGATGCCGGTTACGCTGGGACTGCCGTTCGCCACCGCGCGCAATACGTCCACACCGCCGCCCGGCCCGATAATCGCGAACTCCCCGTGCGGACGCAGAACATTGGCCAAGGCCGGCGGAGCTGACATGAGATCGTGCTCCCAGTCTGTATCGTGCCAGTGCGCCAGGTCGCAATTCATGATGTAAGTGGAAGCGTCAGCGTCGATGACAATCACCTTGGCCTGAACTAGGCGATCCACTTCCACGCGCGACAGCGCATTCCAGCGGGCGAATTCCACCCAGGACCGGTCGCGAAACATGCCTTTGGCATAGATCACATCGATCAGACGGTTGGAGTGGTTCGCTGCAATCAGGAGAACGAACAGACCTATCAACCCGCCTGCCACCTTACGCGCGCTTGACGACGGAGCCCAGATCATCGCGGCCGCAGCCATCGCAATGGCGGCGGCCAGAATCGTATTTGGTCCTCCGATCCAGTTCAGCAGCGGAACCACCGCCAGGCAGGCGAGCGCTCCGCCGCTCAAATCCGCTCCGTAGAGCCGGGTCGCGCGCCAGGTCTCGCGCGCGAAAACAACCGAGAACAGCAATCCAGTCAGGAAGAAGGGCAGCGCCGCGGCCACATAAAGTGCGCTCAAGTGCAGAAAATTCTTACTTGACACCTCGAGTGCGACCGGCACGTGCAGCACGATTTCCAAGACCACCAACACCAGCACCGAATTGTCTATGCACAGGCGCGCCGCCAGGGCGCGCGTGCCAGTCCTGGCGAGGCGCGGCTTCAGCAGATAGGCGAACACTCCGCCCGCGCCCAGTCCCAGCAGCGCAATCGAAATCGCGAGAAATGCGAAGTGATAGAAGAGCACTACGGAGAACAATCGAGTGAGCGACAGTTCCAGCAACAATGCCGCAAAGCTGGTGAGCCCCAAACCTAGAAGAAGCGTGCGTTCGGGAATCTCAGTGGACGAAGGATCCGCCGTGGCGGTCTGAATGATTGCGGACATAATGAAGTGGAATTCGTCAGTCTAGCAGAAGGTCCGGAATGCGGTGTCTGCAGTTCTAGTTTTCGAGAATGACTTGCGCGATGGCCTGCTCGGCGGTGTGCGAGAGCGAGAGTGCGGCATTCTTCACGCCCAGCCGGGCGGCGACCTCGCCGGCTTTTCCGTGAAAAGCGATGGTCGGGCGTCCACCCGGCATGCGGACAACTTCGCAATCCTGCCAGCGCACCCCGTGGCTCCAGCCGGTGCCCAGGGCCTTCATCGCGGCCTCTTTAGCGGCGAAGCGCGCGGCATAGCGCTCCACGCGGTTGGCCTTGGAGTCGCAGTAGCGGATTTCGCCCTCCGTGTAGATGCGCCGCAGAAAGCGATCGCCAAAGCGTGCAATCGATTGCCGGATGCGCGGAACCTCGGCGATGTCAATGCCTGTGCCGACAATCATAATTACCCTGGACTCAACTCTCTCAACGTCGAAAACAGGAGTCGCGACTAGTCCGTGATCGAGTACTCCAAGTACGGCCGGGAGATCCTGACAATCCTGTCCTCAGGGT
>PLKR01000318.1 GCA_003140655.1 Acidobacteriaceae bacterium
ACGATCCACCCCGGAGGTAACCCTTCGATTCATGTCCGCGCGGCGGCGAGCTTAAGCAAGCTTAGATTATCCGTCATGCCAGATCGGCAAACTGATTGCGTTACTCGCTAGGGCAATGCACCAGATCGTGTCCTTCTGCGCACAAATGCTCGTAGGTTCGCGCCCCATAGTTATCTTTGATGAGCGACCTATCGCTCGCAGAATGACCTCAGACACAACAACACTTAATCTGAAGAGGTCGTGATGCCTTTGAGAAAATCCCCCGCATTTATACTGAATCAAAACCGAGCATGGGCTCTTACAATCACCGTGTTTTCGCTAGCCTTACTACTGGCGGCGACCGGATGCGGTGCTGGTCAAAAGTCAGCTCCCCAGGCCACGGCAAACTCCTTACAGTTCAGGCCCAGCAATCTCGACTTTCTGACGCAGCCGATCAATACTCGGAGCGCCCCTCAGACAGTCGAACTGGTCAATGCTACCGGCGCCTCGGTCACGGTGCAGTCCGTGACCATCTCGCCGTCCGACATTTTTGCGGTGGTTCAGCCCGCAAGCAACACGGTTCTCGCGCCGAACGCAACGTTGGCGTTATCTGTGTCCTTCACACCGACCCAAGAGGTCACTTATTCGGCCTCGGTAACAGTAACTACTCTCCCTACTAATGAGGGACCGCAACCTCTCTCGCGGCCAACGTCATCCAATTCCTTTCCGCTCACAGGCTTCGGCAGCACGCAATCGAAAGGTGTTTCTCTCTCCATCTCCCCCGCCACCGTAACTTTGTACTCGCAGCAAAGTTCGCAGTTTAGCTTACAGGCGTCAGGCCCATCTACGCCGGCAGTGAAATGGATGGCCACTCTGGGAACCATTAATTCATCAGGCCTTTACGTGGCCCCTGTCGTTACCACTCAAAACGAGGATACTGTCTCTGCCATCAGCCAAACTAACCCAAGCAACTACGCAACAGCCTCAGTTACTTTGCTGCCAGCAACAAATGGTGGCAGTAATGGCGGCGGAGGGGCGGGTACAAACTACTACGTTTCCTCGACTGGCAGCGACACAACCGGGGACGGATCGCAAGGCAACCCGTGGGCGACCCCCGAATATGCCGATGCTCACCTAGCGCCGGGGCCCAATGGGGCCGTTGTTCACGTTACTGGCACGTTTAACCTAACCTGCAATCAGGGGGACGGCAACGAATGTGTCAAGACCACTACCAGCGGTGCTTCCTGGACTGCACCAATTGTTTGGCAGGGTGAGAACGGAGCACATATCCACGCCTCTGGCCTCGGTACGCAGGCAGACATTAATTTCGCCAAGAACAATGTCTCCACCTGTGCCGTCGCCTCCTGCGAGTACGGCAACTACGGAACCATCTGGGCCAACACTGCCCAATACGTCGAAATCGACGGATTTGAACTCGAGTGCACGGGGGCCACGCAAACTTGTCAGCACGGGTTTGTTAACTATACGGCCCACGTCCAGTTCCACGACAATTTCGTGCATGATATCCCCGCGCCCTCCGGATTTGGAGCGGCGGTGAATCCTGGTGGATGCCCAATCGACGCATCATCGGCGAACTGGCCCAGCCATGACGCCGGCGGTGCCGATTGCGGCGACGTCTGGATCGAACGGAACACGGTACAGGATATCGGCCTGTTCGCTTACTGTGGCGTCTATTATCCCGGCTTGGTCCCGAATGGAACCTGCAGCAACTCTCCTGCTGGCTATCCTCAGGGCATTATCCGGCCAATCATGATTGGCATTTACGCGAATGCGCCGTTCACGTGGGTACAAAGCAACGTAATCCACAATGTCCCGTACAACTGGTGCGTGACCTTCAACCACTACCTCTATGGAAGCGTGTTCACAAACAATACCGTTGATACCTGCGGTGGCCCCGCCTCTAATGGGGCCGGAAATATTGGCGGTGGCTTCAACGTCTCCACCGACGAGACGTGGTCGGTCAGCGATTACGTGACCGTAACGGACAACATCTTTTCAAACTTGACGGGAGAATCTGCAATCACTGAGCGTATTACTGCCGGTGGACAGCTTGGACCGCACAACGATTTCAACAATAACCTGTTCTTCAACAATGCTGCGGACCTCTACATTTGTCATTCCCCCACATCCTTAAACTATACGACGGGTGCCTGTGCCCCGATCATGGTCACCGACACGACTAATCCGCATAGTAACCACCCGTCGGTATATGTCACAGGCGACCCGAATTACGTGAGTCCCACAGCGAGCGGCTTCCAGATCCAAGCGAGCAGTCCGGCGCTGGGAGCCGGCAGCTCCAACTGCGCGCCCGGCAGCGGTTTGACGAATTGCTCGCCGGCGCTCGATAGGAATGACAATCCTTTCGCATCGCCCCCAGCCATCGGTGCCTACCAGTAAGTTCGGAAGGCGCGGCTTGAAACACAGGGAAAACAAGGATCGTGGCCGCCCTGTGTATCAAAGCCGCGGAAGATTTTAGAGACTTTCTGACACGGCGGCTACGAGCCTGTCGTGAGGGCCAGCATCGCGTAGGGACAGAGTCCTCTAGTCCCGGTTTCGGCCTCTGATTTCGGCTCAAGACGCGGCGGATCCTGAGTCCCTCCTCCCGTTATTCTATCTTCTGTAAACCCGCATGTTTACAGCCCCTCTCACATTCGCGCGTTCGGTCCGTGCGGTTTGGTGAGGGTCTGTGTGGATCGAATGGTCACGAATTGGTCACGCCTGATCGACCCCGCGTGCCCGTCACCAGATTTCTGCTGACAGTCTCGGGAGCAAACGGACGGTAACACCCTCGCCCCTAGGCAACCCGGGACAATTCGGCCCTGGTTAGCTTCAAAGGCAGCCGTCGGGAACCAAGTTGAGGGCAAAACACCAAAGGGGGATACTCAGGGCCTCTGGCGCATGGTTTACGAAACCGACCTCCTCACAATTGACAGTCGAGTTAGCGCACCCGAAGGAATTGTCTACAGCACCTCGCCGAGACGTGCGGAGGGCAAGACGGCTACTCCCAACTTCATAAAGGGTCCTGAGGGTGAGGTAGCATTTAGCGTATGGCCGGGTAATTCGGGAAAATCGCATGGAGTAAGGCTTTATCGACACTGAGATTGTCGTCGCCCATGCCTTCACCTTGGCGACGCGCGTTCCAGCGGC
>PLKR01000358.1 GCA_003140655.1 Acidobacteriaceae bacterium
AACGCTACGCAGTGCCCCCACCGCTGCAGCGGATCAATTCATCGCCAGGCCGCTTCCTGTCAGTTCCGGACTCGATCAGCGCTTCCCCGTCGTCGTGATCGCGGCCTCCACCGGCGGACCCGCCACCGTCATGCGCTTGGCTCCAGGCTTTACCGCCGACTTTCCTGCGGCGGTTATTCTCGTTCAACACATGCCTGCGGCGTTCACGACGCAATATACCGCCCAGCTTGCGGAATTCACCAGCATTCGCGTGAAGGAAGCCGAGCCCAACGAATCTCTGTGTCCCGGGACCATGTATGTCTGTCCCGGCGGGCAGCATCTTCGCGTCACACCCACTGGCCGCATGCAACTGGACGGCACTTCCGGACGCATCAACGGTTATCTGCCGAACATGGACGCGACCCTTGAGACCGTGGCGTCCTATGCCGGCGCTCTCAGTGTTGCCGTGATCTTGACAGGCATGGGCAACGATGGCGCGGCGGGATGCCAGGCGNNGCGTGCCGGAGGCTTGGTGCTGGCCCAGGATGAAGCGACGTGCGTGATTTTCGGGATGTCCGCGGAGGCCATCAAGACTGGGGCCGTCGACGAAGTGCTGGGCATCGATGATATTTATGCCGCGATTGAAAAAAGGGTGATCGGAATCACTCGCGGCGCACCGGTGGGTGTGCGGTAATGCGACTGTCGCCTCGACCCAAATCGCCGGTGCTCCGCGCGGAGCAGATCATCTTGTTTCGTGTCGGAGGACAGCTCTTTGCGATTTCTTCCGCATCCGTGCAGGAAGTGCGCAGCGTGGACAGCCTCGCGGGAGCTGCTGCGGAAATCAAGAATTCTGGCGTGGCAAAAGTTCGCCATCTGCTGCAGCGCGAAGAACAAACTCTTTTTGTGGTGAATGGCACCATGCACTTCGGGTTGCCGCTCGTTCCAGGCACATTGGTCTTTATTTTGCGCCAAACGCGGACGGCGCTGCTCATCGATAACATCGAAAAGATGACCGGCATGACGCAGCTGCAGGCTCTCCCGCTGGCCTNNGGAACGTCGCTGGTATCGCGGACTTACGGCGCTGGACCAAACTGTCGTTCCGGTGGTTAGCCCCGAGGGATTCCTAACCGAAGAAGAGGTTCTAGTGCTGGAAAACGCGCTCGTCCAGCGCGCGGCGGGCAGCGGTGACCTTGCGGAAGGCGGTCCATCCCTATGACCGCTACGGCCACGGAATTGGAACTGCAATCGGTTGTCCTCCTGCGGCTCGGCGACCGCCGTTTCGCCATCGCGGCGAGTCATATCGCCGAACTTGTCGCGCCAAGCCGCATCTTCAAATTTCCACATCGTACCCCCGNNGTCGTTCCGGTCTGCGAGGTCGCGCCAAGGCTGCTCGGTAAGAAAATTTCCGCCCGGCGCTTCTACTTGATTGCGCGCCGCCGCTACGACTCGCACACGGAGTGGGTGGCGCTGCCGGTAACCGGCGAATGCGAATTGATCGACGCGGAAATTACCGCCGCAGGCGACCAGGACGCGCCTCATGTGGACGGATGGATTTCTCACGATGGCAACGTGATCGAGGTGCTGAATGTCACGGCCCTGACGGCCCCATTCGAAGACACGNNCCCGCAGCGGAGCGGCTCGCCAACCTGGTAGAGGCCTCGTCATGATAATTGCCGGACGGCCAGCCAAGATCTTGCTGATCGACAGCAACGTGTACTTCGCAAAACGTCTTAGCGACGCTTTGAAGCGCGAGGGATTTGAAGTCGTTTGCAGCACGCAGGCGGCGTTCGCGCTCACGGCGATTGAATACGACGCGCCATCAGCGATTCTTTGCGCCACCAACATGCGGGAAATGGACGCCCTGGATATCGCGCGCATCATTCGCGCCGACGCTAAAAACAGTTCCCTGCCGCTGATCGCTCTTGGCGACGGCAGCCAACGCGCGCTTATGGAAGCCTTTCAGGCCGGATGCGACGACTATATCGACCGTCAGCGGGCTCCAGCCGTCATCGCTGCCCACATCAAANNCAAGCAAATCGTCATCAGCAAAGCCGACGGCTTCCAGCCTACCCAAATGCTGGCGCAGGCCGATACCAGTCTGAGCGGCAGTCTTACGCACCATGATCTTCCCGGCGTGATGCAGATGCTCGGACACGCGCACCAGACGGGCGCTTTGCATATTAATGCCGGCGCGACCGACGCCTTGTTGTTTTTTGATGCTGGAGAGATCACCCACGCGGAATGCGGCCATCTGTTTGGTGACGAAGCGGTCATCCACATTCTGAAAAGCTGCGTGCAGGGCGGTCAGGGCGTGTATAAGTTTGTGTATGGGGCTACTTCTTCGCAGCGTACGGTGCTGCGTACCGCAACCGACTTAATGCTCGACGCCATGCGCGAGTACGACGAAAGCACGCAAAATTTTGCGCCAGACATGGCGGATAAGGAGGCGCAATGAGCGATACCATGCTGATTCCCACGCCCGAAGAACCCGTGCAGAAGCGTCAGCCGACGGTTTATTTTATCGATGACAGCGCCACCATGCGCGAGGTCATCAAGATCGCCTTTCGCCGCGAAAACTTTAACGTCATTACTTGTGGCGACGCCCATTCAGCGATGGCGCAGTTTGAACAGAACCGCCCGGACGTGGTCATCACCGATGTGATTATGCCGGACCAGGACGGTTTTTCCGTTTGCAGCGAAATCAAACAGCATCCGAATTATTCCGGCGTTCCCGTCGTCTTGATGTCTGGCGTGGTCAACAAAGCGGTGGCGGACAAAGCGGTATCGGTGCACGCCGACGAACTGATTCGTAAACCCTTTCAGCCGGTGGAGCTGATTCACCGGGTCAAGAGTTTGTTGTCTCCCAAGAGCTCCCAGTTTGCCGACCCTGAGAAAACCTCCGCTCCGGTCTTCGACCTCAACCAACTGTTTGCCCCTGTGCCCGTGCCGGTGGCTCCACGCGTGGTNNNGGCCCCGCGCGCTGGCGGAAGCCTTCACCCCACAGTCTGCGTCCAGCGGTGCGCCCCCGCATCATGCGCAGCCAGGCATACACCAACCAAGCCCGGGCAGCCGGCCTGCCGACTTGCAAAAGCTGCGCGCGGAAATTACCTGGCTGGATTCCTTGGTGAAAAAATTGCAAGCCGAGCTTCAGAACGAACGGCAGTATAATCAGTCCCTCGAAACGCAAATCCGCGCATTGACGCAAGGGGAGTAGTTCCGCCCACCCTCCAGTCTAGGCGCATCGATTGGAATTCTACTTGCTTGACA
>PLKR01000013.1 GCA_003140655.1 Acidobacteriaceae bacterium
CGCGCAGCCCGCGATGGCTGGTGAAAAAACAGCGTATTCCGGAGGCCCGCGAAGTGCTGCGTCTGACCGGGGAGCCGGAGTATGAGAAGGAATTGCAGGATATTATCGTGTCTATCGACGCGGAGCATCAGACCAGCGATGCGCTCTTCGTACGTAAATATCGTTTTCCGATATTTCTGGCGGTGTCGATTGGGATGTTCAACCAGCTTTCGGGGATTAACGCGATTCTGTATTACCTGAACGATATTTTTGCGTATGCCGGGTTCAACAAAGTTTCCGGGGACTTGCAAGCGGTGGCCATCGGGGCGACGAATTTATTGTTCACCATGATTGCGGTTTCGGTGATCGACCGCATCGGGCGCAAGACGCTGCTGCTGGTGGGCTCGGTGGGCACGGCGGCGTGTCTTGCGGGGGTGGCGGCGATTTTTTTTACACACCGCAATCAGAATTTGCTGGTATGGCTACTGGTGGGATACATCGCGTTTTTTGCGTTTTCGCAGGGCGCAGTGATTTGGGTGTTTATCAGCGAGGTGTTTCCGAATCGCGTGCGCGCGAAGGGGCAGAGTTTGGGGAGTTTCTCGCACTGGATCATGAACGCGGCGATTTCGGCGACGTTTCCGCTGCTGGCAGCGAAATCCGGTGGATATCCATTTGTATTTTTTTCGCTGATGATGGTCCTGCAATTTTTCGTGGTGGCGTTCGTGTATCCGGAGACCAAGGGCATTACGCTTGAGCAGATGCAAAAGAAACTCGGTATTGCGTGAACAAACGGACGCACGCGCGAGCGTAGCGGGTCGTGCCGGTGGCGATTGGCGCGCGCCGCAGCTGACGAAGGCGCAAGCGAAAGTCCCCCCTTGGTCATCGACCAGGAAGGAGCATTTTTAAATGTGCACGAAGCTGCGCCTGCGCGTAAACCGTCGGGCGTTTCAAGGAAAACTGAGGACCGAGACGGAAAAGCCTTGAAGAACGATTTTGTCCGAGTTCAGGAACGAAGCTGCCGGAGGATTTGAACCGGTTGTTTCGTCTACGCGTTGCAGGCTGGCGCCGTTGCCGTGAGGAAGCGAAATTTCGAAAGAGCGGTCGCGCTTGTTGACGAGGAGAAGTTTACGCGTTCCGTCGGAGGCTATGAATCCCTGCGCAAAGACATCCGGAGAAGAGCTGCTGGTTTTTACGATTCTGTCTTGCGGATGAAAGTTGTCGTGCAGGAGTTTCAGCACCCAATAGCGAGCGTTGGGCTGGCCGGTGTTCCAATCCAACATCGTGACGCTCGGAAACTGCGTTGGGTATCCGAGAAGTTGTGAGGAGCCCACTATATCAACGCCTTGCCGAGCCAGGCCCGCGTAGAGATAAGCGAACATCGCTCCGCAGAGATTCCAGTAGGAAGCGGGAATGGTTTTCGCCACGGCGCCAGTGATTCCTGTTCCGATGTCCTCGGCCAGGATGCAGCCGGTTTCATTGACGGCAGTCTTGGTATCGGGAGAGAGGCGTTGACGGATGGCTTCGATGAAGCCAACGGCGATCAGAAACTTGTCGGCCTGTTCGAAAAACGTGTACTGCTGAATGGCGGGAGTCTGTTCGGCGGTTGGAATAGCGTAAAAGTGGTAGGAAATCATGTCCAGGGGAACGCCTTGGAGATGATTTTTGGGATTGAGAAAATATTCGAAGGATGCGGAGCTTTTCATGGGCTCCGCCAAGGACATGCCAACAAATTTAGTTTCGGGCGAAACCTGCCGCACAGATGTGGCGATGCGGTCGTATAGTTTCGTGTAGGGTTCCGCCGAAAGGGAATGCTCGTATTCAGGCTCGTTCAGTATCTCCCAGTAGGCGATTTTGTAGTGATGAGGCGATGCTTGCCACTGGCCGAGTTCATCGGTGAACCCGCCGAGGGTATACCAGCTGGCGAGGCGCGCATAATAGTCGGCGACCTCCCGCGCGCTGGGATCGCGCAACTCAGCACCTTGTTCATAGGTCCACGTAACCTCGTTGGGATCTGCGGAGAAGCTGACGGGCTCGGGGGTCTTAAACATCCACTGTGGGATGGTGCTAAAGTTCAGCATTACGGGGCGCCCGCTGGCGGCGGTGAAAAAATCCACCGCCAAGGGATCGATGTTGGAGAAGTCCCAAGAAGTCTTCTGCTTGGATGGAGGAGCAAGTTCGGCCACGCCGAGCTTGGGATAGGGGTACCACGGAACGAATCGCATGTAATCGGCGCCAAGTCGCTGCAGCGCGTCCCAGGCACGGCGGTGAATGGGTCAGTCCCGCGTTAAAGGTGGATTCACGACCACTTGAAGCGTCGCGGTAGTTTTCGAGAGGCGTTCGACGTTGTCCCAGTCCACTTTTATGGTGACGTTGGAATCGTCGGCGAGCAAAGAAGAGCACGACAGAACAGCCGGCAGGATCATGCTGAAACGGAGAGCTTTGCGCAGTCTCATCATTCGGGGCTCTCGCGGAAGAGCAGTATTGTTAAAGCAGGATTATGCCACCAGTGCGGAAAAGCGTTGGGAATTGTTGCGGGGATTCCGAGCCTGTAAAAATGCCGGAGCATGAATTTGCGAGTATATAGAATTTGCGGACCCAACGGTGAACTGGGTGTGGATCGGCGGGTAATTTTGCTGCGCCTGCTAGTTTTGCTGGGTATTCTGGCATCCGGGGTTCGCGCCGAACCCAGGCTGCCACATCTCTTTAGCGACCACATGGTGCTGCAACGGGNNGCTGGGCGGACCCTGGTGAATCCATCACCGTAAGCTTGGCGGGGGCAACACGGGAGACTACGGCCGCGAACGACTCAGGCTGGAGCGTCTCGCTGCCGGCACTTTCCGCCGGGGGTCCGTTCGTTCTCGAAGTGCGCGGCAAAGGATTGGTGGTCATCAAAGATGTTTTGCTGGGTGAAGTGTGGATTGCTTCCGGCCAATCCAACATGACCTACGCTTTGGGCGGAGCCGCTGGCGGAGCGGAAGAAGTGTCCAAAGCCAACGATTCCAATTTGAGGTTCTTTACTGTTCCACACCGGATTTCCCTCGAGACGCAGGCCGATACGCTTCCGGCGGCGTGGGGAATATGTTCGTCGGAGACGGCGAAGACATTTTCTGCGGTTGCGTACTACTTTGCGCGTGATTTGCGCCGCGAACTGGGGGT
>PLKR01000203.1:0-1957 GCA_003140655.1 Acidobacteriaceae bacterium
ACGCGAACACGATTTATTCGGAATCGCAATACGGAGTGCTGGTGCGCTACGACAAGCCGACGGGTCAGGAGCTGGTGTTGCAGCCGCAGGAGGGTAAGGGCGAGCCTCCGCTGCGGTGGAACTGGGATTCGCCGGTGATCATCAGTCCGCACGCGCATACGCGGCTTTATTTTGCGGCCAACAAACTGTTTCGCAGCGATAACCGGGGCGACACGTGGAAGGCGATCAGCGGCGACCTTACGCGGCAGACCGACCGCAACAAATTGCCGGTCATGGGGAAAGTGTGGGATCCGGACGCGGTGGCGAAGAACGCGTCGACCTCGTTCTACGGAAATATTGTGGCGCTGTCGGAGTCTCCGAAAAAAGAAGGCCTGATCTATGTGGGTACCGACGATGGGCTTATTCAGGTCACGGGCGACGGCGGGCAGAGTTGGATGAAATACGAGAAGTTTGGCGGGGTTCCGGAGACGACCTATGTGAGCCGGCTGGCGGCTTCGCAGCATGACGTCAATACGGTTTACGCCGCGTTCGACAATCACAAGAATGAGGACTTCAAGCCTTACCTGCTGCGTTCGACCGACGCCGGAAAGACGTGGACTTCGATTGCGGGGAACTTGCCGGAAAATGGGTCTGTGCTGGCTTTTGCGGAAGATACGGTGAATGCCAACCTGTTGTTTGCGGGGACCGAGTTCGGAGCGTTCTTTACGATCGATGGCGGACAGAAGTGGGTGCAGCTTAAGGGTGGGCTGCCGACGATTGCGGTGCGCGACATGGTGATGCAAGCGCGCGAAGGCGATCTGGTGATTGCGACGTTCGGGCGCGGGTTTTACGTGCTCGACGATATTTCGGCTTTGCGGCAGATCAAGCCTGAGTCTGTGGAGCAGGTCGCCGCGCTGTTTCCCGTGAAAGATTCGCTGTTGTACATCGAGCGGCATCCGCTGGGTGAGCCGAAGAAAGGCTTTCAGGGAGATGCGTTTTATACGGCGGACAACCCTCCGTATGGGGCTGTGTTCACGGGTTATTTGAAAGAAAAGCTGAAAACGAAGAAGGAAAAACGTCAGGAAGCCGAGAAAGAGGCGGCCAAGAAGAATCAGACGCTGCCTTATCCGACTAACGATGAGCTGCGGGCCGAGGCGGAAGAGGCGAAGCCGGAGCTGTACTTCGTGGTTTATGACGAAACGGGCGCAGCGATCCGGCGGGTGGAAGGCAGCATCGAGTCGGGCTTTCAGCGGGCTGCCTGGGACCTGCGGTTTCCCGCAGTTTCGCTGCGCGAGCATACCGAGGAAGGCGAGGGTTTCCTGCCAGCGGGAGCGCTAGGGCCGCTGGTGATTTCTGGAGCGTATTCGGTGCGAATGTTCCAGAAGGTGGATGGCGCGATTACAGAATTGGCAGGAGCGCAGAACTTCAAAGTTGTCACGGACGGCGCGTCTTCCATGAGCGCGGCGGATCGTACGGCACAAGAGGAGTTTCAGCGCAAGGTAGCGAGGCTCTACCGGGCAGTCTCGGGTGCACTGCACACGTCGGAGGAAGTCGAGGAGCGGCTCAAAGCGATTCGCGCGGCGCTGCGGGAAACGCCCGCGGCGGAAAAGCAGCTTGGCGCCGCGGCGGATTCGATCGAGCAGCGCAACCGTGAAATTCTGCGGGCGCTGCGGGGCGATACGGAGATGCAGAAGCGTAATGAACCGATTCCGACGTCGATCAATGATCGCGTGAATGCAATCCTGGAGGGCGAACGCTTCGCCCTCACCAAGCCGACACAGACTCATCTTGACGATTACAGCATTGCCGCTGGGGAGTTCGCCGGGCAGCTCGACAGACTTCACACATTGGTTGAGGTTGATTTGGCTAAGCTGGAGAAGGATATGGAGGCTGCTGGAGCGCCTTGGACTCCTGGGCGAGTTCCGGAGTGGAGGGATAAATAAAGAATTGGCCACGGATTTGCACGGATTCACACGGA
>PLKR01000203.1:2028-3588 GCA_003140655.1 Acidobacteriaceae bacterium
GAGGCTGACCGGGTGGCTATGCACGCGGTGCGGCGTGAGCTGGTCGAGCGGCAGGCTGCGGCCGCTGGGCTTCCGCTGTGGGCCGTGCCGCTGCCTTGGCCTTGCTCGAATGAGCAGTATGAAGCGCTGATGGCTCAAACTTGCGCTAAGGCAGTCGCCGAAGGTATTGAGGGAGTTGCGTTTGGCGATCTGTTTCTGGAGGATGTGCGCGCTTATCGGGAGAAGCAGATGAAAGACACGAGGCTGGAGCCGATATTTCCGGTGTGGGGGCTGCCAACGCGCGCTTTGGCACAGGAGATGATTGCTTCTGGCACGCGAGCGAAGCTGACTTGCATCGACACGGGAAAGCTTGATCGGTCGTTCGCTGGACGCGAATTCGATCAAGCGCTGCTTGCGGCTCTGCCCGAGGATGTGGATCCGTGCGGCGAACGGGGGGAATTCCATTCGTTTGTGTATGCCGGGCCCATGCTAAATGCCCTCGTGCCGGTTTCTGTCGGAGCGACCGTAGTTCGCGATCAGTTTGTCTTTGCCGATTTGATTGCAAGCTGATGTTTCTTTCATTGCTTGGTTTGGTTCTATTTGTGGGAATCCGTGAAATCCGTGGCTGTTTTTTTCTTTTTGGAAAACTCGATTGCATTATCCTCAAGGGGCTGTGGTAAACTCGCCGCCGACTGTTGACTTGCGCTGTGGGGCGCGGCGATTATTGTAGGGCAAATCGCTTCGTATGGTTTTGTGCCGGGGAGGACTGGGGAATGGGCCTCGCGTTACTGGTTGTGATCTGGCTGATTACCTTTGCCAGCACGTACTTCTTTGTCGCCAAGACATGGTGGCTGCCGGTTGGAGCTGCCGAAGCTGCGGGATTTATCGACGGGCAATTCACCCTTACATTGGTTCTGATGGGAATTATTTTCCTGGCGGCACAGCTCTCGCTGGGCTACTTCGCCTGGAGATACCGGGAACAGCCTTCTTCGGCGCCGGTGGATTATTCGCACGGCAATGTGAAGCTCGAAGTGATATGGACTGTGCTGACCACGGTTCTGTTCGTCGGGCTGAACCTGATGGGCAGCAGCGTGTGGGCCAGCCAGCGCTTCGACCAGGCCGGGCCGGGCGCGGTGCAAGTTGAGGTTACGGGGATGCAGTTTGCCTGGTACTTCCGCTATCCGGGGCCGGACGGAACGTATGGCGGGACCAGCGTCAAGCTGATGGATCCCTCGGCCGGCGGCGAAGCCGCGGTGGGGCTGAATCCTTCCGATCCGTCCTCTAAAGANNTGCGCTCGGTGGATGTGATTCACAGCTTCTTTGTGCCTTCGTTGCGCTTCAAGCAGGACGCGGTGCCCGGACTCAACATTCACATGCACTTCAAGCCGACGGCGATTGGCGAGTACGAGATTGCGTGCGCCGAACTTTGCGGCTTAGGTCACTACAAGATGCACGGCATGGTACACGTCGTCAGCCAGGAAGATTTTGACAAGTGGCTGGCGGCACGGGAGGCGGAGAAACAATAAATGGCAACCTCGGCAACCGCTCACGCGCACGCGGCCCCTCAGGGGTTCATTCGAA
>PLKR01000203.1:3602-7411 GCA_003140655.1 Acidobacteriaceae bacterium
ACCATGCATGGCACGATTATGGTGTTCTTCGTGCTGACTACGGCGCCGCAGGGCGGCTTTGGAAATTACTTTCTGCCCATTCAGATTGGAGCGCCGGATATGGCGTTCCCCGTCCTCAACATGCTTTCGTTCTGGACGACCTTCGTGGCCTTCGTGATCATGATCGCGGCATTCTTTGTACAGGGTGGGGCGCCGCTGCATGGGTGGACGGGATATCCGCCGCTGAGCGCGCTGCAGTCCGCCGGACCCGGTGAAGGGCTCGGCGCTGATTTGTGGATTACGAGCATTGCTATCTTTTGTTTAGCATCGTTGATGGGCGCGTTGAATTTTCTGACGACGACGCTCGATATGCGGGCCAAGGGCATGACCATGATGCGCATGCCGTTGACCGTGTGGTCGTGGTTCATCACGGCGATTCTTGGGCTGCTGGCATTCGGCGTGCTGCTCTCGGCGGGCATCCTGTTGCTGATGGACCGCAACCTGGGCACCAGTTTCTATGTGCCTCTGGTGGTGGTGAACGGACAGATCATGGGGCACAAAGGCGGGTCGCCGCTGCTGTGGCAACATCTGTTCTGGTTCTTCGGGCATCCCGAGGTGTACATCGCGATTCTGCCGGGCATGGGCGTGACGTCGCAGGTTCTGTCGACTTTCTCGCGCAAGCCGATCTTCGGCTACAAGGCCATGGTCTATGCCATGCTGGGCATCGGCTTCCTGGGGTTCATGGTGTGGGGCCATCACATGTTCATGAGCGGCATGAGCCCGTATTCGGCGTTTGCCTTTTCGCTGCTGACCATGTGCATCGGCGTGCCCTCGGCCATCAAGACGTTTAACTGGCTGGGCACGATGTATAAGGCGCGCATTCGGTTCCAAACGCCGATGCTGTATGCCATCGGCTTCGTTTCCCTTTTCGTTTCGGGCGGATTGAGCGGACCATTCCTGGCGCAGCCGGTGCTCGACATTCAATTGCACGACACTTATTTTGTGGTCGGTCACTTTCACCTGATCATGGGCGTAGCTGCGATCTTCGGAATGTTTGCGGCGACTTATTACTGGTTCCCGAAGATGTTTGGACGGATGATGAATGAGACGTGGGGAAGAGTGCACTTCTTCATCACGCTCATCGGGACTTACGCGATTTTCATGCCGATGCACTATCTGGGGATCGCCGGAGGGACGCGGCGGTACTCGCAATATACGGAAGTGGCGTATCTGCAGAAGCTGATGCCGATTCACCAGTTCATGACCTACGCGGCGATCATTACGATCGCGGCACAGTTCATTTTTGTGATCAATTTGTTCTGGAGCATGTTCAAAGGGCCGAAGGCGAGCGATAATCCGTGGGAATCGACGACGCTGGAATGGACCACGGCAACGCCTCCGCCGCATGACAACTTTGGCGGCGTGACTCCGGTGGTGCATAACGGTCCTTACGAGTACGGAGTTCCGGGGGCGGCTCGGGACTACGTGATGCAGACGGATCCGGCAGTTGGGTCGGGGCATTGAGNNCCCAGAGTCTTTTTGCTTATGGCGACGTTGACTCCAAGCACTCCGATGAATCAGTTGGGCCGCGGCGGAGACCGGCCTGCGCCTCCGAACGGCGGCGGGGATGATGGCGGCTTTCCGGATTCGGGGTTGCCGAATTCAGGGTTGCCGAATTATGGCGCGCGGCTGCGGCGGGCGCGGCTGGGACTGATCTGTGCGATTGCGACCGTCAGCATGGTGTTTGTGTCGCTGACGAGTGCGTACGTTGTGCGGCGGGGCTTGCCGACTTTTGACGACTCNNGTCAGCAGCTTGACCATGGAAGGCGCACGCCGCCAGATTGCGCGGAGCGCGGCGCTGGCTCCGGTGCGGTCGATTCCCGGGGTTTCGCTGGGGGAGGAAAGAAACTTTCCGTGGCTGGGAGTGACAGTGCTCCTTGGGTTGGGATTTCTGGTGGGGCAGTGGATGGCGTGGGGCGAACTGAAGAGCCGGGGATTTCTTGTCAGCACGAATCCTGACAGTTCTTTTGTTTATTTGTTGACGGCGGCACATGCGGTGCATCTGGCGGGTGGGATTATTGCGTTGCTGTGGGCAGGCATCACTTCCCTGCTGCATAAGCCCATCGAGGGGCGGCGGATCGTGGTCGACGTCGCGGCTTGGTACTGGCATTTCATGGCGGTGCTGTGGATTTATGTTTTTGCTCTATTAGCGTTTGCGCGATAACGGAAAGGGAGATTCGGGAATGGCTGACGCTACGCTGCAACATAACGCCGCTGCCGCACACGGAGTGGCGGGTGAGTACGAGGCTCCCCTGTTTGGAGCTTATTCGAAGAAAGTTGGCATGTGGCTGTTCCTGGCCTCGGATTCGCTGACGTTCGGGGCTTTGCTGTTTGCATTCAGTTACAACCGCATCTACACCGCGTGGCCCACGCCGTTTGGCAAGGACAGCATCATCAATGCGACGGTGATGACGGCCTGCCTGCTTTCGAGTTCGCTGACCATGGTGCTGGGCGTGTTTGCGGCGCAGCGTNNGCCAAGGAGTGGACTCATTTGATTCACGAAGGGCTTACGCTTCCGGGATTTCCCAAGTCCATTGAGCACGGCGCTGGCGACTACGCGAAGATCTCGGCGGGCGTGCCGCAGTTTGCGGCAACGTTCTTCGGCCTGACTGCGATGCACATGCTGCACGTCACGATTGGCGTGATCTACTTGGGTGTAGTGGCTTTTCGCAAGTGGTTCCTGCCGGTTCTTGGAATCATTTGGCTGGCAGGATTCTTTCTGATTCCGCCGGACAATGTTTTTCATTACTTAATCAACGTCCTTTTGATTGGGCTGATCGTGGTGAGCGTCATTCTTTTTCTGAAACCGAAAGACTATGACGCGCACGATGTTGAGGTATCTGGTTTGTATTGGCACTTTGTCGACCTGGTGTGGATGTTTATTTTCCCACTGGTTTATTTGATGTCGACCAAGGTTTAGTGTGGCTGGCTGTAGCGGAAACTGACGGCGGCGCAGCGCAGGCAAGTTGCATAGGTCCTTCGCTTCGCTCAGGATGACAGGGATCGCGGAGAGAATACGATGCACGATGTGGCGAAGCACGACGATAGCAAAGGCCAGTATTTCTGGGTGTGGGGCGCGTTGCTGGTTCTGACCGGGGTGGAAGTCTGGCTGGGTTATCGGCAGGTATTCGAGCCGGTGCGTATGCTGGAAGTGCTGCTGGTGCTGTCGGTGATCAAATCGGCATTGATCATTGCCTACTTCATGCACTTGAAATTTGAAACAGCGCTGATGCGGTGGATGCTGGTGATTTCGGTGTTTGGCTTGTTTGTGATTATGTACTTCTTCTTCTTTCCGGACGCGGGACGCATTCTGCGCCTGGGCGTGAAGTAGACTTATGAAGTTTCTTTGTGGCAAAGTTCGTGCTCTTGCGCTGCTGGCTGTGCTCTGTGCTTGCACGATGCCTGCCTTCGGACAGGGCTGCGCGATGTGCAATGCGAATGCCAGGAGCACACCCAAGGAGGGCCAGCGGGCGCTCAACCGGGCGGTGCTGGTGCTGTTGCTGCCTCCGATTGGAATTATGGTGTTTGGAGTTGGGCTGGCTTTCCGGTATGGAAAGCGGCGTGATCAGGATCCGGACTAGACTTCCGCGAGCAACTTCTCTTTCGCGCCTTCGGGCTTGTTACTTCTCCGCTTTTTATCCACAGCTTGCGCCGTGGGCAGCATTCTGCCGCCGCTCTGCGGCGATACGAGCGCCGTGTTCTCCTACGCTCTCTCGAGAGCCTCCTAAATAAAATCTGCTTTATAATAAAAGATTCGACTGCGCCCTCTG
>PLKR01000203.1:7455-9017 GCA_003140655.1 Acidobacteriaceae bacterium
GTTCATAACCTCAAGAACATCGATTTTGAGGTTCTGCACAATACTTTGACGGTGGTGACCGGGGTCTCGGGATCCGGCAAGTCTTCCCTGGCGTTTGACACTATCTATGCCGAAGGTCAGCGGCGGTATGTGGAGTCGCTCTCGGCTTATGCGCGGCAGTTTCTGGAGCGCATTGAGAAGCCTGACGTGGATTCGATCGATGGCATCGCTCCGGCGGTGGCGATCCGGCAGAAGAACACGACGCGCAATCCGAGGTCGACGGTAGCGACGGCGACCGAGATCTATGACTATCTGCGGTTGTTGTTTGCCCGCGTTGGCCGCACCTATTGCGTGAACTGTGGGCGCGAAGTGAAGAAAGATACGGTCGATGAAATCGCGGATGCTGTGTTGGCGCTTGATCCGGAAACGCGTGTGCAAGTTGTTTTTCCTTTGCAACCGGCGGTGGCCGCGCCGCGGGAACCGGAGAAGAAGGCAGCGCGCGCGCGCAAATCCAGCAAGAAAGCTTCTGTTCTGGATTCAGGACTAACGGACCAGCTTAAGGCTCGTCTGTTCGACTTGCGCAAGGCGGGCTTCAATCGGCTGTATCAAGCGGGCCAGGTGTTTGAGTTCTCCACACCGGAATCGTTGCTGGATATTCGCTTCGACCAGCCGGTGTTTATGCTGGTCGACCGTCTTACGGTTTCCGCGGACGCGCGCACGCGTATTGTGGATGCGGTGGAGACCGCGTACCGGGAATCGGGCGAGGTTGTTTTCGACCTTCCACCGCATGACGATCAGCCGGCGCGCCAGTTACGGTTTGCCCAGCGCTTCGAGTGCAAGAGCTGCAATCTGCGTTACGAAGAGCCGGAGCCGCGCTTGTTTTCTTTCAATAACCCTTATGGGGCGTGCCCGCGGTGCCAGGGATTTGGCAATACGATTGACTTCGACCTTGAGCGCGTCATTCCGGACCCCATGAAATCTCTGGGCGAGGGCGCGATCGACCCGTGGAACAAGCCCAAGTACAGGCCGCTGTTCGCGGATATGAAACGCTTTGCCAAGCAGGCTGAGATTCCGCTTGACGTAGCTTGGGCGGAACTCGACGCCGAACAACAAGAACTGATTCTGGATGGGGATGGGAAATTCCTGGGAGTACGCGGGTTCTTCCAGTATCTGGAGCGGAAGAAGTACAAGCTGCACATCCGCGTCTTCTTGAGTCGCTATCGAGGGTATTCGATTTGTCCAGAGTGCCGGGGCACGCGGCTGCGCCTGGAAGCCCGGCAAGTGAAGATCGATGGCAAAAACATTTGTGAAGTGTGCGCCATGACGGTTGAGGACGCGGCTAAGTTCTTTGGCGGTGTGCAGTTGAGTCCGGAGGAAGCTGATATTGCGGACCGGTTGCTGCAGGAAATCCGGGAGCGGTTACTTTTTCTCAACGACGTGGGCCTGGAGTATCTGACACTCGACCGGTTGTCGTCGACACTTTCGGGAGGCGAAGCCCAGCGCATTCAACTGGCTACTTCGCTGGGGTCGCGGCTTGTGGGCACGCTCTACGTGCTGGACGAGCCCTCGATTGGACTGCACAG
>PLKR01000203.1:9046-13517 GCA_003140655.1 Acidobacteriaceae bacterium
GGAAATCCGGCTTCGCTCACGGGCCGCTATCTTGCCGAGGATTTGCGCATTCAAGTACCAGCGGTGCGGCGCCAGCCGGGAGTGCAGCAGATCAGGATCAAAGGCGTGCGAGCCAACAACCTCAAGGGCATCGACATTTGCATTCCCCTGGGGATGCTGGTCGCGATCACGGGAGTCTCGGGTTCCGGTAAATCTACTTTGCTGCATCAGGTTCTGTATCAGGCACTGGGAGAAGCCAAGAAACAGCANNTCGATCAATCTCCCATCGGGCGGACGCCGCGGTCGAATCCCGTGACCTACATCAAGGCGTTTGACGCCATCCGCGATCTGTTTGCGTCGCTGCCTGAGGCGAAGAAGCGCGGCTTCACCTCCGGCCACTTTTCCTTCAACATTCCCGGAGGGCGGTGCGAAACTTGCCAGGGCGACGGCACGGTTACGGTGGAGATGCAGTTCCTGGCCGATGTTGAACTGATCTGCGAAGAGTGCAAAGGCACCCGTTACAAGGCGCAGGTGCTCGAGGTTCGCTACCACGGCAAGAATATTCATGAAGTGTTGAACCTTACGGTGAAAGAGACGCTCAGGTTTTTTGCCGAGGTGCCGAAGATCACCGAAAAGCTGCGCGTGCTGGAGGAGGTTGGGCTGGGATATCTGCGGCTGGGCCAATCGGCGACAACGTTATCCGGGGGAGAAGCGCAGCGCATGAAGCTGGCGGCGCATCTGCAGCCTGCCGCTCGTGAGATTGGGCGGCCCAGCGCGGCGCGGCAGTATGACAGCCGCCGCAGGCGACGTATGCTTTATATTTTCGACGAGCCGACGACTGGACTGCATTTCGACGATGTCAGCAAACTTCTGGCAGCTTTCCGCCGTCTAATTGATGCGGGCGGTTCCATTCTGGTGATCGAACATAATTTGGAAGTGATCAAGACCGCGGACTGGGTGATCGACCTGGGGCCGGAAGGTGGAGCGCGCGGTGGAAAGATTGTGGGAGTGGGTCCGCCGGAAGCAATCGCCAGGCTCTCCGGGTCTTACACCGGCAAGTATCTGGCCCGGCTGCTGAATGGCAATAGTGAGGGAAATGCAAACGGAGTGTTGCGTTCCAATGGGAGCAAGTAAACTTGTTGCGGGTTGCTTGTTGGTGTTGACGGCAGGCGCGATTGCGCAGGATGCAGGCCCGCCTTCGGCACAGACGTCGCAACAGTCGTCGCCGGAGAACGAACCTTCCTCCAACCAGCCCGTCCCAGAGAAAAAAGAATCCAGCTCTCACCGATCGGCTCATCACATCCAGGTTCCGGATGAAGATTCTTCAGCTCAACCAGCGGACCTTGCGGCGGCGGAAGCTGCGATTGAAAAAACAAATTACTCTGCCGCGGAACCGCTACTCCGCAGGTCGGTTGAGCACGATCCCGCTAGCTATGTAGCGTGGTTCGATCTGGGCTTCGTCGAAAATGCGCTGGGCAAGCTGGACGATTCGATCGCGGCCTATCGCAAGTCGGTTGCGGCAAAGCCCGATATTTTCGAATCAAACCTGAATCTTGGGCTGCAACTGGCCAAGACCGGCCAGCCCGATGCGGAAAAGTATCTGCGGGCTGCGACTCATCTAAAGCCCACCAGTCACACTGCCAAGGGTCAGTACCGCGCCTGGCTGTCACTCGCCGAGACGATTGAAAAGTCAAAGCCCGAAGAGGCCCTTGCCGATTACCAGCAGGCGGCGACTTTCCAACCCAAAGAGGCCGAGCCGCATCTTTCTGGGGGCCAGCTTCTGGAACGAGAAAATAGATTCGCCGACGCCGAGCAGGAATACAAGCAGGCGCTCGCGCTCGACCCGCAGTCGACCGACGCGGTTATAGGGCTGGCCAACGTCTATATGCGCGGGCGCCGCTTTCCCGAGGCGGAAGACTATCTGCGGAAGTTGCTTGCCGAACATGCGGACTCTGCCCCGGTTCACATTCAGTTGGGGCGAGTGCTCGCTGCCGAAGGCAAGACAGACGGCGCCATAGCCGAATTGCAGGCGGGAATCAAACTCTCTCCGAGTGACGATGCCGTGCAGCGCGATCTCGCGGACCTGTATACCGCCGCCGGGAAAAATGACCTGGCCGAGGCCGCCTACCGTGCGCTGCTGGTGGCTCATCCCAGCGAGGCCGAGCTTCATCGCCGTCTCGGACAGGCTTTGCTGCGGCAGAAGAAATTTCCAGAGGCCCAGCAGGAATTCGTCAATGCGGTGAAACTTAAGCCGGACCTCGGAGAAGCATATGGGGACCTGGCATTCGCCGCTGGCGAGAACAAGGAGTATCCGCTGGCGATTCATGCGCTGGATGCCCGGGCGAAACTGTTGCCGGAAATTCCCATTACATATTTTATGCGNNCCTCTTCCTCAACACGGCCAGCGGGAAGTATCCTGAACAGGAGTGGCAGGCGAAGCATCGGCTGATTGCCATCGAGCCGAAGAGATAGCACGATGGAACCCATGGCTTTCGCGATGGAACATTTACGATTCCGGCGGGTTGCGGCGCTAGGCCTTGTGTTCTCAGTGCTGGCCGTGCCTACGACTGTGATTGGCCGCGAACAGCCGACGCTCGAGGAACTGAAGGGGCGAGTCCCCAATGCCAGCATCTCCGACCGTCCGGGGTTGTGCATTCACATATCAGAGCGGCAACTGGACGCCGCCGACAGGTTCTACGTTGCCGGCGACAGCGAGAAAGCACAGGCCGCGCTGGCCGACGTGGTCGCATTTTCTGAGTTGGCCCGTGACTATTCCATCCAGTCGCACAAGCACGAAAAACAGAGCGAGATTGCCATCCGTAAGATGGCCCGCAAGCTGGCCGGCATGAAGCACACGGTCTCGCATGACGACCAAGAGCAGGTACAGACGGCTGTTGACCGCCTGCAGCTCATCCGCGACGATCTGCTGGCTGCCATGTTTCCGAAAGGCGTTGAGAAATGACCACTCCCTGGCTTCGAAGATGCATTTGCCTGGGCCTGTTATTCCTGGCGGCGGTGGCGGCCTCGGCCCAGCGTCACCGGGATCCCTTTACTCAGCTGGAGATTGATCAGATCCGCGACGCCAGTTGGGAGCCCCAGGAGCGGCTCTCTCTTTACGTCAAGTTTGCGCGGGCGCGCCTGGTTGGCCTGGAGCAGATGCGTATCGACCCCAAGGCCAAGGACCGGCCTCAACAGACCCATGACAAGCTAGAGGACTTCCTGCTGATCTACGACGAATTGAACGACAACATCGACACCTACATTGGCCGCAAAGACGACATTCGCAGGCCGTTGAAGGTAATCATTGACGCCGACACCGAATTCCAGGCCAAGCTGCGCGCCTTGAAGGACGCAGCCAACGTGTCCCCCGAAGAAACGAAGCAATACGAATTCATTCTGACCAATGCTCTCGACACGCTCGATACTTCGGTGGAGGACCAGCGCAAACTCCTGGCTGAGCAGGTAGAGGCCGCCAAGCATAGGAAGAAATCCGACGTAAAGCCTTCCGGCAGCAGGTCTGAGTGAGCGGCATCGGGCTTCCGGCCCCGCCCCTCCTATCAGTGATGGGTTGAGCCGAAAACCGGAAGCCGAGTGCCGTGTTAATCTGGGCTCACTGTGCGTGAGGGACTGCTCGACATTTTCCATGAGGAACACCGGCAATTGCGTCCTGGCACTTTGCCACCTGAGCTGAAGATCGAATTTTTTGCCTTCGCAAACGTCAACAACACTATTCGCTTGCGCGAGGGCAGGCTTCTGGTACGGCTTTCCGATCTGCTGGAAGGCGCGCCGGAGGCGGTGGTACGTGCTATCGCCCACATTCTGCTGGCCAAGATGTACCGTAAGCCCATCGACCGCAGCCATGCAGCTCGCTACCGGAAATATGTGGCCAGCCGTGAAGTTGTGAGCAAGGCACATCTGGTGCGGCAGATGCGCGGCCGCAAGCGGCTGCATTCTCCCAAGGGCCGCGTCTATGATCTCGAGGCCGTTTTCGAGGACCTGAACCGTCGCTTCTTCCATGGATTGCTGGGCCGCCCGCGCATGAGTTGGAGCCCGACGAAGACCCGCCGCATCCTCGGGCATTACGATCCGGCACATAACGCCATTGTCATCAGCCGCATCTTTGACCAGTTCTCCGTTCCGCGCTACGCCGTGGAATACATCGTTTACCACGAGATGCTGCACCTCAAGCATCCCGTGNNTGCGCGGGAGCCGGAGGTGTGTGCACTCGGCCGAGTTCCATGCCGAGGAGAAGTTGTTTCCGCAGTTGGAGCGGGCTAACGCGTTTTTGAAAAGGCTGTGAGCGAAATCGCTGATTGGGTCAGCGAGTCAGTGAATAGATTTGTCTAACGGAGGTTGCGGGTCGGGAATGGAGACTTCGACCGCGTCAAGGCCGTTAGGTCTGCTGACTGCCCCGAAACCCGTTTAATCCCTCATTTCCCCGTGTGATGCCGATCACGTACGTTTGTGATGCAGCGGATTGACGCCCCCGGCG
>PLKR01000459.1 GCA_003140655.1 Acidobacteriaceae bacterium
ACGAAGCGCGCTCTGGACCTTGGACTCGTGGGGCTGGCGCAGTTTCTTCCAGGCATTCTGCTGTTTCTTGTTTCCGGCCACGCGTCTGACCGCTTCAATCGGCGCAAGGTGTTGGGGGCATGCTATGCGGGATATGCGCTCTGCTCGGGGCTTTTGCTGGTGATCGCGGAGCGCGGAGCGCATTCGGTTCAGCCGATCTCTGTTCGGCCGATCTATGCCGTGCTGATTCTGCTGGGCGTGGTGCGTTCGTTCAACGGGACAGCCAGCCGCTCGATTTTGCCCCAACTGGTCCCCGAAGAGCATTTCGCCAACGCAGTAGCGTGGAACGCTACCACATTCCAAGCCGCCACGATTCTTGGACCATCTCTCGGCGGAATTCTTTATGCGCTCTTCCGCGGTCCGTCCGCGGTTTACGCGGCGGCCATGCTGACTGCCGCGGGTGCGCTGGTTTCGACGTTCCGCATCAAGACCCGTCCGCAAGCGCGGCGGCGCGAGCCCACGACGCTGAAGACCATCCTCGCCGGATTGCACTTCATCTGGCGCGAGAAGCTGATTCTGGGGGCGATTTCGCTAGACCTGTTCGCGGTGCTGTTGGGCGGAGCCGTGGCGCTGCTTCCGGTCTACGCCCGCGAGATTCTGCACACGGGGCCATGGGGTCTGGGGCTGTTGCGGACCGCTCCGGGAGTGGGCGCTGCNNGTGATGGCCGTTGCGCTGGCGCATCGTCCGCTACGCGGGCGAGCGGGGCCGACGCTGCTGTGGTCGGTGGCCGGCTTCGGAATTTGCACTATTCTTTTTGGCATCTCGACCAGCCTGGTGCTGTCGCTGCTTTCGCTGATCTTCCTCGGTGCGGCCGACATGATCAGCGTGATCATTCGCGCGACCCTGGTGCAGTTGCGCACCCCCGACGAAATGCGAGGTCGCGTGATGGCCGTGGATATGGTTTTTATCGGCGCATCCAATGAACTGGGGCAGTTCGAATCGGGACTTACGGCACAGTGGTTTGGCACGGTTCCTGCCGTTTTGCTGGGTGGAGTGGGAACGCTGGTGGTAATTGCCCTCTGGGCTTGGAGATTCCCAGAGTTGCGGCGTGCGGGGGAACTTAGCGCCATCAAGAGCGTTTCGGAGGATCGTGATTCGCAAGATCAAGCGGACGCCGGAATTGCTCCCACTGTTTAAGACTCACTTGCCGTGAATCAGAGTCTTGGCTGCGCCCATGTTCTCGTAGCGATCGTACACTCGCACGACCACTACGTGCTCAGACGAAGCCGCGCCGTCTTTCGCGGTTTCTGCCGTAACTTTGAAATCATAGCTCTCCGTTTTGGCGTCGGAAAGCTGGCCGACCGGCTCGACATATTTCCACTCGCCGGCGTCAACGGAATATTCCGCGCGCTTGACCGAAGAAAATCCATCGACCGCATGGAACGTGACATGAAGCTGCCCACTCTCGATCGACGCTGCCAGATTCTCGATGCGCGGCGGGGTTGTATCCACCTCAAACCGGCGGCTTTCCTTAGACGCGGTCAAGGCTTCGCCGGGCGAGTGCGACGGCGCATCCGAGGCAACTACTTTCACTGTATAGCCGCCATCCGGCAGCAGGCTGGCATCGAAGGAATACGCCTTGTCGGCGAGATTGTCCTTCAGGAGCAGCCAGCGCGTTTCGCCGTCGCCGCGGTAGTAGACGGAGTAGACGAGTTGGTCGTCGTTCTCATCGTGCGCGCTCCACTTCACTCCGATCGAGTCGCGATCGCGAGAACTGGGAGTTAGGGCTTCAAAATGTGTTCCGGAAGATGCGCCGAAAGAAGATGCGCTGGAATCCGATCCCAGCCCCTGGCCCGACATTTTCGGCAGCGGCTGGTACTTGACGCCGACCTGGACGGTCACGTCGTCGATCTCAGGAGCGGCGTTCTTGGGCAGGTAATTCAGCGCCACGCTGTCCACGTCCGGCCCCGCGGTTCCCGCGTGCAGTACGGCTTTCCATTGGGCGTAGCGCGCCGCTGGAATTCCCATTTCGCCGGTCCTTGTTAGATAACTCGTAGTCAGGTCACTCTTACTCAGGTCGATCTTCTTCCACGGACTCCAGTTGCGGTCGGGATTGTCGACATTGCCGCTGCGCGCATAAAGATCCACGCTGCCTTCGCCGCGAAACTCGGCGCGTCCCCAGCGTGAGAAAATCTTCGCGTCAAACACATCGCTTTCGTACGTGCCCTCGCCCTGCGGCTGCGGCCCCAGCACGAACACTTTTCCCAGATTGCTGGTCGCGGCATACAGGCCGCCGCCGGGAGCCTTGGCAAAGGCGGTGACCTGCGAAGCTGGCGCTTTCAGCAGATCGGAGAACTCATCGAGGCCGGTGATGGCAAAAATGTGGCCGCGATTGCCCGTACCGGCCAGCAAGCGCTCCTGGGAATCGAAGGCCAAGGCGTAGACAATATCCTCGTGGGACGTCCACACTCTTGTGGGCGAACCATCCGGCGCAATGCGGTACACATCCGACCCGCCGCTTGCTCCACCACCTGGGAATGGAAACAGTCCGGCCGTCTGAGGAGTGGTGGGCGCGGGCGTGATCGTGATGCCNNCCTGCGTGATCGAGCGCCAGCGCCGTGATCTCTTTCTTGGGCGCGCTGTATAGCACGAATCCTTCGCCCCCGGGAGAAATGCGATAGATGAGACCACTGCCGTCGGAACCGGCGATCAGATTCTCCTGGGCATCGAAGGCTAGAACGCGAATGTGGGTTTCATCGCTCTTGAAGAAGACCGAATGCTCGCCCTTCGGCGTAACGCGATAAATTTCCCCGTGGTCGCCGGTGGCTACATAGAGGTTGCCGGATTTATCCAGGGCCAGGTCCCAGATATATTTCGTACCCGGTTCGAAGTAGACGGACGAACTCCACGAGGGATCGGCAGCCGGTTTGGCTGTGTCTTTATCTTTGTCTTTATCNNTGTCTTTGTCTTTATCTTTGTCGGAAGCCGTGTCCTGGGGTGAATCGGCTTTTGCCGGCTGCCCTTTGCTGCCCGGCTTGTGTTCGACCTTGTAGACCTTGCCATCAGGAGCCGTGGCGGCATAGATCGCGCCTCCGGATCCAGTCCGCAGCGCCTGCACCTGGAGTTCTTTGGGTTCAAAAATGATCGCTGCCTTGCCATCGGGTGTGATGCGGTACACCCGGGCGGGCGCGCCCGCCGCCACATAGACGTTGCCGGCATCGTCGGCTGCAATCGCCCAGATGTAGGTGGAAGGCGTGGCATACAAGCTCTTGAACGTGGGCGCCAGCTCCAGGCCGCCCGCGCTGCGAATCGCCACGCCCGCGGCTGTGCCCTTGGTCAGTTCGTCAAATTTCGACTGTTCCGAGGTGCGCGTGCCTTCGGCGAATGCCGTCGAAACCAATCCGGAGCCGCTCAAGTTTGTGAAGAGGAAACCAGCAAAAAGGAAGAAGAAAATCTTTCGCGCACTCTGCAATTTCATACCTCGAAGCGTCGTTGTGGAGGAATGTTCAGGTTACCACGCCTGACGGATGCGAAGCGGAAGACCGAAGGCCGACGGGGCCGNNATCTGCTCCGCCTGCTCGCCTACAAGTCTTTCCGGTTGGGCGAGTTCAAACTCTCTTCGGGCGGCACCAGCGACTACTATATCGACTGCCGCACCACAACTCTTGACGCCAAGGGTTCGCGCCTGACCGGCGAAGTGTTTTCAGACGAAATCCGGCAGCGCGGATGGAAGCCGCAAGCCATCGGCGGCCTAACCATGGGAGCGGATCCCATCGTGACGGCGGTCTCGGTAGTGAGCGGCGAGCTGCATGGCTTTCTTGTGCGCAAAGCCGAAAAGCAGCACGGAACCGGACAGCGCATCGAGGGCTTTCGCGAAAAAGGCGCACGCGTGGTGATCGTCGATGATGTCTGTACTACCGGCGCCTCCACAGTGCAGGCGATCGAGGCGGCGCGTGAATTCGGATTCCAGGTGGTTGGGGTTATGTGCCTGGTGGAGCGCGAAGAAGCAAAAGGAAGGACTAGCGTGGAGAAGGCCGCGGCCCCGTCGCCGTTCGTATCCATCTTCACTGCCCGCGATGTCCGCGCCGAGCACATTCTGCAGACAGACGATACCGAGCCCGCGATT
>PLKR01000589.1:0-7385 GCA_003140655.1 Acidobacteriaceae bacterium
AGATCGCCGCTGCTGGGGTGATCGATTTCGGGCGGAGTTGTGGCGAGGACCTCCGCGATCACTTTGCTGATCTTTCCTACAGACTTCTCGAACTCGCGATACCTGGCTGCGTCTTTTTGTGAGAAAGCGGCGATTGCCTGCGCGGATTTGTTTTCGTCCTGATGGAGCGAAAGAGCGCGACCGTCGGGCGAGAGTGCCGTGACGCGGATCTCGGGCGTAATCAACCTCAGGCCATGCCTTTCAAGTTGCATGTCACGGAGAATGTCCGGGCGAATCGGGCCAGCGCTGTGAGCGAGCGTGGAGCAGCGGAAGCCGGGATGAAATTCATCGGTGATGGCAGCGCCGCCGACCTGGGCTCGGCGCTCGAGGATTAGAGGCTTGAATCCCGCTTTGGCGAGGTAGAACGCGGTGACCAGCCCGTTGTGGCCGCCGCCGATGATGACGATGTCGCACTTCGCCTCCGGCATGTTAGGCCGCTCCCTTGATGTCTTTGAGAATTTCCAGAGCCGCGAGCCGCCCCGGAGCGCCCATGATGCCGCCGCCGGGATGCGTGGCTGAACCGCACATGTAGAGATTCTGGATGGGCGTGCGGAAGCGCGCGTAACCGGGCGCCGGGCGCAGGAAGAAAAGCTGCTCCAGCGAAAGTTCGCCCTGGAAGATGTTGCCTTCGCTCAGTCCCCACTCGCGTTCGAGGTCGAGCGGAGTGATGACTTGCTTATTGAGGATGATGTCTTTGATGTTCGGCGCGTACTCGGCGATGGTGTTAACAACCGTATCGCCGAAGGCTTCTTTCTGATCGTCCCAGTTCAAGCCGGGGCGCAGCTTGTAGGGTGCGTACTGTACGAAGCAGGAGAGCACGTGCTTGCCCGGCGGTGCGACCGACGGATCGGTTAGCGAGGGGATGACCATGTCAATGTAGGGACGGCGCGAGAAGTTGCCGTATTTGGCGTCGTCGTAGGCCTTCTCCATATATTCGACTGAGGGTGAGATGGAGATCGCGCCACGCAGGTGCGCACCCGGTCCGGGCATGCATTTGAAATTCGGCAGCGCGTCGAGCGCCATGTTTACTTTGCCGGACGAGCCGCGGTATTTGAAACGGTTGATGTCTTCAAGAAAGTCGGCGGGAAGATGCTCGGCTTCGATAAATTTGGTGAACGTGAGTCTCGGATCTACGCTTGAAGAAATTGTGTCGGCATAGATTTCATCGCCGTTGGCCAGGACAACACCATTGGCGCTGCCGTCCTTGACGATGATTTTTGCGATGGCGGCTTGGGTGCGAATCTCGACTCCGGCTTCGCGGGCGGCGTCGGCGATGGCATTCGAAATTGCGCCGGTGCCTCCGCGCGCGAAACCCCAGGCGCGGAACGCACCGTCAATTTCTCCCATGTAGTGATGGAGCAGGACGTAGGCCGTCCCGGGCGAGCGCACGCCCAGGAACGTGCCGATGATGCCGGAGGCTGACATCGTAGCCTTGAGGACGTCTGTCTCGAACCACTGATCGAGAAAATCAATGGCGCTCATGGTCATGAGCTGGACCTGATTGTATTTGTCGTAGCTCGACATGCCCTGGAAGCGGCGGCCGATGAAGAGCAGCTTCATCAGTTCGCGCGGGTTGAGGGTGTTGGGGTCGGGCGGCACCATGCTGAGAATCGGCTTCACGAAGCGGCACATGGCTTGCATGGCTTTGCCGAATTCGTCGTAGGCTTCGGCGTCCACGCGGGAGTGGCGGGCGATCTCGCGGTGGGTCTGGCCGTGGTCATTCACGCGCCATAAGTAATCGCCGCTGGGCATGGGGGTAAAGGTTCCATCGAGCGGGAGAATCTCGAGGCCGTGGCGGGGAAGATCGAGATCGCGAATGATTTCCGGCCGCAGCAGTGACACCACGTAGGAGCAGACGGAGAACTTGAAGCCGGGAAAGACTTCTTCGGTGCAGGCAGCGCCACCGAGAATGTGGCGGCGTTCGAGCACAAGAACTCTCTTTCCGGCGCGCGCAAGGTAGGCGGCGTTGACCAGGCCGTTGTGGCCTCCGCCGATCACGATTACGTCGTATTTATCTGAATTTGCCATTCGCCTTGAACTCCTAACGCTTAAGCCTTCCGGAAGATAACGAGGAACAATCGCGACAGCGCAGACTTAGGTCTGCGCGGATCAGAGTCCACTGAGGAGAACGCTCCACTGGATGAGGCGGCGCATGAAAGGAGATCTCATTCTATCCGAGATGATGAGGCCTGTCGCCCGGAATCGTCGATGGGGAGCGATTTCTGCGGATATCCTTGCTCTGGATTAGGTAAGCATGGCGCGGGCGAGCCTTCCGAAAATCCCTGCCCGTACTATTTGTCCGGCAGGATTCTGATTGACATATCCCTTTGCAATGGATTTTTGTCTTTCCTAGACGTTGAAGGCAAAACCTGAACCAGAGGATGTCATCGGGGGATGTAGCTGCCCACGAGCGGGCTTACCTGCTCGGCAAGGGAGAGCAAACGTCGTTGGCCAGCGTCCGGTTCTTCCCCCGCCTGTAGTGGAGTGTTGATTCGAATGAGGGCATCATCGCTCCGGTTCAAACGAAGAGAGTCGAATACCAGATAAAAATCCGCCCAGTCTTCGCTGGCAACGCCTCGACCGCGTCCCCAGAACCAGAAGAGAACCAGTTGGCGGTCGGGTCCCTTCGTGATCACATATCGATTGGCAGGGAAAGGCGTATACCCAGGGAGGGAGAGTGTAGTTGTACCGGACTCCACCGTCGACCAACCTGAACCGGCGAGACAATTCTCTGGTGAGTGGGCGCGTGGCCCGGCGCGTTGATTGGGAAAATAGGCGAGGTACAGGTATACCTCAGGACCCTTGGTATTTTGATCCTGGTATTCTCGCTGCAAGAACTCACCGCGATCAAGTCTATTCAGAATTATTGGAGGAATCGGAATATCGGTGCCAACCCATTCCCCCAATTGAAGCGGAAACGACGCCAAGGATGTTCGCGGAGGAGCAACAACACTCCGGGTACGCACGTGCAGGAAAAGACTGGTGCCGGCCAGCAAGAGCGCCACTACCGCGAAACGTGCGTTCCAGGAGATCACGCACCCTCCCCCTGATTCCTAGATTCCAGCATGCCCGGATAGAGAATCCGCAGCAAGCGATGGAATAGAAAAATCATGGCCAGGGAGCTCATGAAAATCAGCCATCCAGAAAAGATGTGAAAGCTCCCTTGAGCTTTTTCGAGGCCCCAGTGCTGCAGGACAATACCGGTTGCGGAGATGCGCAGAGCATTGGCTAGAACTGAAATCGGAACCGCCGCCAAGGCGAGCAAAATACGCATTCCGATCTTCTTCTCAACCAAGTAACCGTAAACGATGGTCAACGTAACCAGAGAGAACAGGGATTGAATACCGCTGCATGCCTCCGCGACCTCCATCCGTGCGCCGGATAACAGAAGGATGTTGCCTTCCCGGACCACAGAGACGCCAGCTAGCGTTAACAGGAAGCCGGCAGTTTTCGAGGCGAGGATCTGCAGAGGGAAGGTGACCCGACTAAAGATGGTTGCCGAGGGGACCATCAGAATCAGGAAGGCCAATGGAAACGACACCGCAAGCAGGTATTCCCAGCCGGCAAGAAAAACCACCATTCCGGAGATTAAGAGCAGAAGCGAGATGCGCGGAAGGAAAAACTCGGAACTGAGCACGCCTACGGTCAGGGCAAACAGAGCAAACAGCAGGATGACCAGACCTGACCAGGAGGGTTTCAGGGGAAGTGCGGTTAATCTTGCCCGGTCTTCCCAAAGCAGAAGCAGTGAAAATGCAGGAACAAAGAAACCGTGGATGTAATTGGGATCTTGCCACCATTGCACTGCCAAGCGGGACACAATTGGCGCGTAAAGCCAGGCGATCAAAAGCAAAAGAACTCCCGCTTGCCACCAAAAGACTTCGCGACGACGGGAGACGCTCGCCGTGGAGACAGGCAAGAGCTCGGCGGTTGCCATGCCTACTTCTTCCTTCTGGCTTTGCGCGACCGCCAATACACTGCAGCAAGTCCCGACGAAATCAGCAGGACTGAGCCAGGTTCAGGAGTGACTGCCAGCGGACCGCCCGAAGAACCAGATGGCACATATACCAGCGGCGGGATAAACCACCATCCGCTGCCCTTCGCGGGAATAACAGCAGGGGGCAATTTGTCAGGCACCGAATTCTGAGTCACCAATGCGGGTGGAGTCGGAACAGGATCCCTCAGGATAAAGGGCCAGTCAAGCTCATCCGTGGAAGGCTCCAGTGGCGAGCCTGTGTCCAGCGGAACCTGTGCTACCCGGTTCCCGCAGCGCGCGCGCGCCACAATTGTGCCGTCGGTAATGAGCGTTTCACCCGGATGCAACGTGACTTTCCTCCGCGTCCAGTAAACTCTGTCCCCAATGCGGTATGAAACATACATCGCTTGCTTCTCCGACACTTGCACGAGGTGAGCACGCTGATAATCGAACCCCTGGAAGTGTCGTGATACCACCGGGTCGTATTCCATGACGCGTTTCAACTCGTCTGGATTCGCCACTCCGCCGCGAATGACAGAGTAGGGGTAAACCAGGCGGTCGACACCGTGTGCGGGAGGCTTCCAGTCGGACTGGCGAGCCTGCGATGCATAGTCGTCACGCTGACTTCGAGGCAAACCACCTTCGAGTCTTCGCGAGAGTGAGTGAGAGGGGTTGGAGGACGGCTGCTGGCGAGCGAACTGCCAAGTGACCACGGTCGCTGCCCCCAGAAGAAGCAACGCCAGCCACTTGCTCCGGACTCGCCAAGGTTGATGATAGCCGCGCAGTCTGTGGCGCAGTAGACCAACCTTCTCTCCCTTGAGATTTCTCACGTCAGCGCACCTCTTACTTTGTCAACGATAAATGACTTCTGCTTCCGAAGGTGCCGGAGCGTCACAATGGTTCACAATTCACACAGCATGAATGAAATAAGAGCGAACGCTCAAACCGCATCCCCGCCAAGCCTAACCCTGTGCCGTTCAGATTGCAAACGTGCTGATCTCGATGACGTTTTTAACTCATCTAAGACTCGACTACTTAGCCCAAGCTTTGCTCAAATTCCCGAGCAGTGCGCATTCTCGCATCTGGCTCGTGCCAATGCTTGGCAGTCGAGAACTTCGCAGGGAGCGGATGCCGATGCCGCCCGCGTACCCCTCGCAACGCAGCGGGCGGGTGCCGGCCCCGGATTCATGGTGGGGACGTAGCACTTTTGCCGTCACGACACACTACCCCGCCTCGCGTTGACTTCATCGAGCGTCATCCCTAAGATCCTTTGTAGTCCGCGCCGCAATAAGCTGCAGGGACAGTCAAAGGGAGCCATTTTGCCCATCGGAACCGCGTTTCACGAAAGAACTTTTCCGCTTTGCCATAGCCTGAATTATCGCGAATGGTCGGGTTACTACACGGTCAGCGTGTACGAAGTGCATCATGAGCACGAGTACAACGCCATCCGAAATGCCGCGGCGCTCATCGATATCTCGCCGCTCTATAAGTATTTGGTCACCGGGAAAGACGCGACTCGACTGGTGAACCGCGTGATCACGCGCGATATTAATAAGGTGAAAGTGGGGCAAGTGATTTACTGCTGCTGGTGCGATGAAGAGGGCAAGGTTATCGACGACGGGACGATTTCGCGGCTGGAGGAAAACGTTTATCGCTGGACGGCTGCCGACCCAAGCCTGCGCTGGTTCCGGCAAAATGGTCTGAACATGGACGTGCAGGTCGAAGACATCTCCGAAAAGGCAGCGGCGCTTGCTTTGCAGGGGCCGACTTCCGCAAAACTCTTGAAGATGGTCGCTGATGCCGACATCGCGAACCTGAAGTATTTCCGCGTGACCCATGGGAAGATTGCGGGCGTGCCCGTCGACATTTCGCGGACGGGCTACACCGGCGACCTGGGATATGAAATTTGGGTTCCGTGGAACGATGCGGTGAAGGTGTGGGATGCGTTGGCGAAGGAAGGCAGGCAGTTTGATCTGCATGCTGCGGGCATGCTGGCGCTGGACGTCGCGCGCGTGGAGGCGGGTTTGCTGCTGATTGAAGTGGACTACAGCAGTTCGAAGAAGGCGTTGATTCCGTCGCAGAAGTATTCGCCCTATGAGCTGGGCTTCGCCAAGATGGTGCATCTGGAGAAGGAAAATTTTATTGGTAAGCGGGCGCTGGAGCGGGATGCGAAGAATGGTGTGCCGCGGCAGCTCGTGGGCGTGGAAGTCGATTGGACCGATGTGGAAGCGCTCTATGAAACGTTTGGCCTCACGCCGGCTGCACCGAGCCAGGCTTCCCGCGTAGCAGTGCCTTTGTACTCCGGAGAAAAGCAGGTTGGCAAGGCTACAACGACGAGTTGGTCGCCGATCCTAAAGAAGATGATCGCGCTGGCCAGCGTGGAGACCGAGCACTCGAAGCTGGGAACGCCGTTGCAGATGGAGATCACGATTGAGGCGATTCGGCTGAAGACGAACGTGAAGGTGGCTGGCCTGCCGTTCTTTAATCCGGCACGGAAAACGGCGAGTCCGGTGTAGCCTGAGCCTAGTTGCGGCCCGCGCATCGGGAAATCTGACAGTGGGTGGGACGTTCGCCGCTGGCGGAAGCTTCACGATCGCGGGCGATGGGACGGGTGGCATTCTAACGGCGTGATCTTCAGCCGCTCATTCAGTGGTCCAGTGACTTGGACCGAAATATCGAGTTCGCGGTCGAACGGTTCCATCTGTTACGTCCTGTCTGGTGCTATCTCAGGCACTTGGTAAAATGGGACGACCGTAAATGGCGCTACCGCGCAGATTACCTTTAGAGCTGGCAAGAGCGGGTTTACCGGATCGGTGACCCTGGGCAGCTACGGTTCCCGAGCCTAGACCATGTACAAAGAGTTTTACGGCCTGCGGGCGAATCCGTTCAACGTCAACCCCGACCCGCGTTTCCTTTTCTTGACGCGGCACACCGAGGAGGCACTGGCTTGCCTGACCTATGGCATCCAGAGCCGCAAAGGGTTTGTGCTGCTGACTGGGGAAGTGGGGACGGGCAAGACCACGCTCATCAACAAGCTGCTGGAATGGTTGCGTCTGCAGCAGGTGGCGACAGCGTTCATTTTCAACTCGCGGCTGAACACGCCACAGTTTCTGGATTATCTGCTGGCGGACTTCAACATCCCATGCGACTCCAAGGTCAAAAGCCAGATCCTGCTGCGGCTCTACAACTGGCTGCTGGATCGCTACCGGGCGGGCGAGACGGCGGTGCTCATCGTAGATGAGGCGCAGAGCCTGAGCGATGAGGTGCTGGAAGAGATCCGCATGCTTACCAACCTGGAGACCTTCACGGAAAAGCTGCTCCAGATCGTACTCGTGGGCCAGCCCGAACTGGAGCAGAAGCTGAAGCAGCCGCA
>PLKR01000589.1:7412-12916 GCA_003140655.1 Acidobacteriaceae bacterium
ATGCCACCGGCATTCCGCGGGTCATCAACCTTTTGTGCGAACACTGCCTGGTGAGCGGGTTCGTGGACCAGCAGAAAATGATCTTGCCGACTGTAGTGGATAGGGTGGCACAGGAGTTTGATCTGGGCGAAGGCCCGGCCGGTGTGATGACCGTGCCGCCACCGGCGGCAAGTCCGGAGAAAGTTGATTTAGTGGAAGCCTTGCGCTCGCTGGCCAGCTTGGCCGACCGGATGCGCGAGGAAGATGAAGATAAGGACCTCCCCAACGGAAGGAAACCATGAGCAGAATTCACGACGCGCTGAAGAAAGCGGAAGAGGAGCGAATGGCATCGCAGGGAGATCCTGGGCCCTCCAGTTTCGCGATGCCAGAGGCGGGTGAACTGCCAATGATGGCGCCGCTGGAAGAGCCACGAGTGGTGGTGGATGCGGGAGAGCCCGCCGGCGGCGTTTCACATTCATCGGAGATGCCGTCGTTCGCCAGTCCTTTCAGCCTAGACGCCTTGCTGGCGCGCTGTCCGCAACTGCAATGGAAGCCGGACGAGAAAACGATGCTGTTCTTTAATGGCGACGATAACGCGCACGGGACCGAGGAATTCCGCACGCTGCGCTCCCGGATTTATCACACACGCGAGAAGATGGCGCTGAAGAAGATCCTGGTGACCAGCGCGCTGCCCAAGGAGGGCAAGTCCTTCACCTCGGCGAACCTGGCGCAGGTGCTGGTACGGCAGCACGGACGCCGCGTATTGCTTGTCGATGCCGACCTGCGCGATCCGCGGCTGCATATGATGCTGGGCACGACTTCGTCCCCCGGCCTTTCCGACTACCTGCAGGGCGGGACCGACGAATTTTCGATCATGCAGCGGGGGGCGATGGAGAACCTGTTCTTCATTCCCAGCGGCCGGCAGATCTCCGACCCCTCGGAACTGGTGGCCAACGGGCGGCTGAAGGTTCTGCTGCAGCGCGTGGAGGTTTTGTTTGACTGGATCATCGTCGATTCGCCGCCCGCCGTGCCGGTCTCCGATGCCAGCGTGCTGGCGAAAGCGTGTGACGGGGTGCTGATGGTGGTGCGCTCCAATACGACGCCGGCCGAAACGGCGCGCCGGGCGCGGGAGGAGTTCCCAGACCAGATACTGATCGGGGTCGTGACGAATGGGGCGGATCACGAATCCTCCCTTTCTTCGCGTCATTACTACGACGCCTACGTGAAGAATGTGACTGAGTCGAAGTCCTAGGGAAATNNGCTTGTTCGGCCATCCGCACGTGCGGCTCCACTAGAGCGAGCAACTGGTCTTTCAGGAAAGGTCCGCTAGCCAGAAGGCCTGACAGAAGCGGGTTGCGCCGATTGGCCGTCAAGGTGGTTCTGTCCAGAGTGCTGACGAAACCGTGTGCGCTCTGCACCAGGGCCGCGCCTGCCACCACGTCCCACTCGTTCTTGGGAGTCAGGGTGAAAGTAATGTCCGCCAGTCCAGCCGACACCAGAGCAAGCTTGTAGGCCACGGAGCCCATGGGCCTGATCTTGAAAGCAGCATTCTCAAACGGTTTCCATTCCCCGCGTTTGACCTCGCTGCGGCTGGCGAGAACCAGGGCGCCATCCAGAGTCTTGCGCTGGCTGGGCTGGGAAGGCTTGCCGTTGTAGGTGACGCCGGAGTCGATTGATCCCAGGAAGGTCTCGCCGGTGGCTGGATTGTAAATTCCGCCGGCCACGGGACGGCCGTTCTCCACGAACCCGATCGACGCGCAAAACTCCGGAATTCCTTTGACAAATTCGCGGGTGCCGTCGATAGGATCGACTACCCAAACGCGCGAGCGCTGCAGGCGGATGGGATCATCGACGCTCTCTTCTGAGAGCCAGCCTTCACCGTCGCGCAGCAGTTCCTTGCGTAGAACGGCGTCGAGCGCGCGATCTGCTTCAGTTACGGGATCGTGACCAACTTTATATTCCGTTTCGATCGCTCCGGGAGTGAAGCGAGCGAAGACCGCGCGAGAGGCTTCCAGCGCGGCGTGAATGCGTTCCAGTATTTGAGCGTAAGAGTTCGAGTGCATAGTCTCCCGATCTTCTTGCCCTGCTTCTTCTTTTGATGCCCTTGCTTTGAAAGCTCACGACATTAACATGCGCGCGCCCGTCGCCAGCAACACCGCGCAAAGAATACGCCTGAGCCACGGAACCGGAACCCGCGTACTCAGGTAGGAACCCAGCAGTCCTCCGGGGACCGAGCCGAGCAGGAGCGCCCCGACCAGGTGGGTATCGACATTGTGCATCCGAAAATGGAGAAGACTGGTTACGCCTGTGAGCAGCAAGGCATGCACGATGTCGGTGCCCACCATGACCTTTGGCTGAAAGCTGTAGAACAGCAAAAGCATCATCATGACAATACTGCCGGAGCCGACCGAAGTGATGCCAACCAGAAAGCCCGCCACTAGTCCGATGAGAGACATCCATGCGAACGATTTCATCGACGGTGGCTTGGCGGCAGCTCGGTCCTCGATCTTCTTCTGGAAGAACAAGAAAGTCGGAATGCAAATCAGCAAGACTCCGACGGCAACGGTGATGAAGTGATTGACGCCATTGCCGTAGACATTTCGCAGGTGAACCAGGAGACTCACTCCGAGATAGGAGCCGGGCGCGCTGCCGATGATCAACGCCAGGACCACCTTGCCCTTAACCGTGCCTTTGCGCAAATGGACAATACTGGCACCGATCTTAGTTGCGAAGTTGAAGAGTGCGTCCGATCCAACGGCGCGCATTGCAGGCACGTGCAAACCGAAAATGAGAATCGGGAGCAGCAGAACGCCGCCCCCGACCCCCGTCATGCCAATAAGGGTCCCGACTCCAAAACCGACCAGGCTTTTGATCAGCAGATCCATATCAGTACTGGTTTCAGCTTCTCATCCATTTTCCGGCGTCATCGAGAGCGGATTAAACCGATTCCGCGGCCGTTCCTATGAAGCCTTCCCTTTCCAGGTGCAGGATAATCTCCTGCGCTGCTTCTTCGGAGGACAAGTCGCCGGTGTTGATGGTGACTTCGGCATCGGCCGGAACTTCATAAGGATCCGAGATGCCGGTGAACTCTTTCAGGATTCCGGCGCGCGCCTTGGCGTACAAGCCCTTGCGATCGCGTTGTTCGCAGACTTCCACGGTCGTGGCGATGTGCACCAGAATGAACCCACCGTGGGGCTCGATCAGTTGCCGGACGTGTTTGCGCGTCGCATCGTAAGGTGCGATGGGCGCACAAATAGCGATCCCACCGTTCTTGGTAATTTCCGAGGCCACGTAGCCGATGCGCCGGATGTTGATGTCGCGGTGCTCCTTGGAGAAGCCGAGTTCGGAAGACAGATTCTTGCGGACCAGGTCGCCATCAAGAAGTGTGACCGGACGCCCACCGGTTTCGAGGAACTTCGTCAGCAACACATTGGCGATGGTCGACTTGCCGGAACCGGAAAGTCCGGTGAAGAAGATGGTCACACCCTGCTTGTGACGGGGCGGGAAACTGCGGCGCAATTCCGCCACGACTTCAGGATAGGTGAACCAGGCGGGAATTTCGCGGCCTTCGTTCAGGCGTTGGCGAAGTTCAGTGCCGGAGATATTCAGCACGCGATCGCCCTTCTTGACTTCATCGTCGGGGACGTATTTGTCCTGATCCTCGAGGTAGACCATCATGTTGAAGGGCACCATGGTGACGCCGATGTCGGCTTCGTGCTTCTTGAAGACCTCCTGCGCCTCATAGGGGCCGTAGAAGGGCTTGCCGTTGGTGTCATTGCCCGGACCGGCATGATCGCGGCCCACGATGAAGTGGCTGCAGCCATGATTCTTGCGGATGAGCGCGTGCCAGATGGCCTCGCGCGGCCCGCCCATGCGCATGGCGAGTGGCAGCAAAGAAAGTTTGGCGGTAGCCTGCGGAAACTTTGCGAGCAGCAGTTGATAGCAACGCACTCGCGTGTAGTAATCCACATCGCCGGGCTTGGTCATCCCCACCACGGGATGAATCAGGAGATTGGCTTCAACCTGCTTGGCGGCACGGAAGGCAAGCTCGACGTGGGCGCGGTGCATGGGATTGCGAGTCTGGAAGGCGACCACACGGCGCCAGCCCACGCGGGCAAACTCCGCACGCACCTCGGCCGGAGTCAAACGCAGGTTACGAAAATCATAGTGGGAGGGGATCTGGGTTGCCTCGATCTTTCCTCCGACGTACCAGGGATTCGCCTTGTTGATGGCGTAGTCGGCGCCGGGATGGGCGACGCTGGTGCTGGCGAATACTGCCTGGGCCTCCGCCTTGCGGTCGGGCTGCCAGACTTCTTCCACGTGCAACACGGCCAACATCACGCCTTCCGGATCGCGGAGAGCGACTTTGCTCGTGCCGGGCGTGAGCTTCCTGGCAAACTCCTCGGTTACATCCAGGGTGACGGGCATGGGCCAAAGTGTTCCGCTGGCCAGCCGCATGTTGTGGCAGACGCCTTCGTAATCGGCGCGGGTCATGAAGCCCCGCAGCGGAGAAAAGCCGCCAGTCACCAACAACTCCAGATCACAAAGCTGGCGGCCGGTCAGGTCCCACGAAGGCCACTCTTTCGAGTTTGCCTTCAATTCGGCGACTCTTTCTGGTTGAGCGATGAGATGAACAAGTTCTCCGCCGTGCGGCGGAATGAGATGGCTGGTCGCGGCTGTCAAATCCTAAGCCTCCTGGAATTCTTACGTTGTCTTGTCTACTACGTTTATAGTCTTTGACTAGATTGCTTCCCAGACTGCATCACGTCGGGGGAAACCGAATTGCAGATTTCTTATGGGAGAGAAAATCCCGAAGTGTTACCTCACAGAGTAACACTTCCGGGTCGCGGTAAGAAAGCTAAGATTCTTGCCCCATGAATAACAAAAGTGTAGAGCAATTCGGAGGCCTTCGCAGGTCCGCGGCCTCCGCGTAAGTAAGTGAAACGAAATGTTTTTCGGGAACCCTGAACCAGTGCCTTTCCGCTGCAGCCTTGGAGGTGAAAAGAATTGCGACAAAGACTAGAACAATTGCACTCCGCGCAAAGATTTTAGGGAAGCGTTGCCCGCGCTCCGGTTCGCCGTGCATTCGAAAGCGGCCGGGGTCACCGGCTTACGCCTCACAGGTTTCCGGACCAATCGTGCAGCTTCCAATCCTGGCCGCGGACGCAGAGCGCGGCGATATAGCCGGGTCCTCCCGGCACTTCCTGGAGGAGCCAACGTGCTGCTTCCGCACCATCGGGCCGCGTGGCCAGCAGAGCGTTTGTCTCCCCGGCCGCCAGGGACACGTCGAATTGGCCCAGGGGAAGCGACAGGCCGTCCCCAGTTGCTTTGATGTACGCCTCTTTACGGGTCCAGCAGCGGAAGAAGGCGTCAACCTTTTCTTCGGCGGGCAAAGCGGTGAGTTGGCTCTGCTCTCGGGTGGAAAAGAAGCGGCGAGCGATGGCTTCCAAGTCGGAATCAGGACGAAGTTGTTCCACATCGACCCCGATCTGTCGTCCGCGCGTAAAGGCTAACAGAGCGATTCC
>PLKR01000122.1 GCA_003140655.1 Acidobacteriaceae bacterium
GTTCATGTCTTATCAATGGGACGCACTGCTGCTCGAAGCGGGGTTTCTGGCGATATTTCTCGGTTCTTCGCTGCTGGTAATCTGGCTTTTCCGCTGGCTGCTGTTTCGCCTGATGTTTCTCTCCGGTGCGGTGAAGCTGCTCAGCGGCTATCCTTTGTGGCGCAGATTCACCGCGTTGCCGGTTCACTACTTAACCCAGCCTCTACCCACGACACTGGCTTGGTACATGTATCAGCTTCCGGCGTGGTTCCATCGGGTGTCGGTGGGGTTTGTGTTTCTTGTGGAGCTGATTATTCCTTTTCTGATCTTCGCTCCGCGCCGGGTGCGCGCGTTGGCAGGAATTCCAATTGTATTGCTGCAGCTGCTCATCTTTCTGACGGGAAACNNGAATTTCCGAACGAGTACTGGGCGGGGCGAAGGATAGCGACAGGCGGGTCTTACGAAGCGCTGCGTGCGGAACTCTGGCCGTCGCCGTGATGTTCGTGAGCGGCTTTCAACTGGCGGGAATGTTCTGGGGATTTCGGTGGGCCCCGGCGGAAAAAGTCATCCACGCCGTCTCGCCATTTGAAATTGTCAACACCTATGGACTTTTTGCTGTTATGACCGACTCACGACCGGAGATCGTGATTGAGGGATCGAATGACGGAGTGACGTGGTTTGCGTATGAATTCAAGTACAAACCAGGCGATCTGAAGCGGCGGCCGATTTGGGTGCAGCCTCATCAGCCGAGGCTTGATTGGCAGATGTGGTTTGCGGCGCTGGGAAGCTATGAGAGCGATCCCTGGATTATTCATTTCATGGAACGTCTGCTGGAAGGGTCGCCGGACGTTTTGCGGCTGCTGAAGCACAACCCATTCCCGGAAGCGCCGCCCCGCTATGCGCGCGCTTTGGCGTACGAATACGGCTTTACAACCGCGGCTGAGCGGAAAGGTAACGGCCAGTGGTGGCAGAGGGAGTTGAAGAGCATCTATGTGCCGGTGGTGTCGCTGAGAACGCAGCCCTAAGGGCGGCACGGAACGTTTACAAAGATGTTCTCCGATTATTCTGCAAGATAGCACGAGCCAAGCAGTAGAAGGTGATGACATTGCGCCAGATCGATTTCGTTTCAATAGCAACTCCGCTCGTCGAGCGAGGGTTTCGTGTCACTCCCGTCCATCCCGAGACGAAGATGGGAGTGATGAAGAACTGGCAGAACTGGCAGATCACAACCCCTGCTGAGGTTCTCAAATATTCGAAAGGTAAGTACGCAAACCACAACGTCGGAGTTGTCAGCAAGCATGGCGTCGGTCGGCACTGTTTTCTTGATGTCGATGCACCGGGCGTGGTTGAGCGGATTGAGAGCGAGACAAAGCACGAGATGCCGAAGGGCTATCGAGTGAAGTCCAGCCCTAAGTCAAAGCCTTACAAGACGCACTTCTATTTCAAGCAAACGCCGTACTCGTTCGAGAAGTTCGGTGGATGGGACTCCGTGAACTCGAACGTCAAAGACATGACGACGATTGACGAGGAGGGCAAGCACCCGACGCTATACGACCTGAAAGGAGTTGGCGGCGGCTCACTCGTTGTCGGAGCGGGCTCTGTTAAACAGACTGGTGAGGTTTACACCTGTGTCGATGACGGCCCCGTGCCGGAGTTTCCGAAGTGGCTTGTCGACTGGCTGGTGAAGGACATCGACAAGTATTGGGACGCCGTCGACGCAGAGAAGGCGGCGAATTTGGCACTGAAGGAAGCGGAGCAAAGGAAGTACACGCCGGACGAGCGAGTTCAGATGCGGAGGAAGAATCTGCCGGAAGGCTTCGACATCTATTTCGAAGACCGCTACGAATATCTCTACAAGCGTTCATGCACACTGTCGAGCATGGGTCTCCGAGCAAAGGCACTCGAAGTCACTTTGACGGACTTGTTGGAAAACGACGTGGTCGGAGGAAAAGAGTACGCCCAGACTGATAAGGGCAAGTCGATGGTGCGCAAACTCGGAAATAACCCAAGCTTGAAACCGGGGAATGGGAGCTGGTTCTATAAGACGAAGGAGAAACGCCCGAAACGGAGAACGCCGACGGTGAGCACTCTGTCCGACCGCAGGTCGATAATTATAAAAGGGAGGCAGCAGACCTGTATTGAAGCGATGGTCAAAATCATCGAGGGCTTCCCCGACCGTCTGACTGCTACCGATGCGTACGACAGGATAGAAGGTGGGCTGGCTGGGCGGTTTCCATTCGACCGGAAGGGTAAACGAGACNNCGGCAGGACAGCGACATGCCTCTCTCTTCTTCTTTCTTCTTACACATATACCCATGTGTTAGGTGTTAGGTACGGTACGACGTAGCGATGGGGGCTTGAAGGAGCGGCTATCTTGAACGCGAGAGGGGTGACCGCTTCACCCACAATCTACATGTAAACAACTGCGAAGCCCGGCGGAGTTACGTTGTAACGCCCCCCTGTGGACCGTCTATATGTAAACTCCTACTGATGCCGTGCTTGTTCCTGGGTGGAAATGGAGGCTTTATGAATGACGACCAAATACTGACGATTGAAGAAGCAGCCCAGTTTTTGAAGATGACACCTCGGCAGGTCTATGAACTCTGCCGAGCACGCTCACAGGAAGCGTGTCCGCAAATCGGACCTGATGGCTTGGATTGACGTTCTGGCGAAGCAAGATGCCCGTCGGGTTAACTAGTCAGCACAATGAGCTGTTCGCCTAAAGTCAGAACTGCTTATCCCTACAATGAGAGTTGGGCAAGCCTTAGGTAACTAGGTGCAGCCTGTGTTTCGTGATGGAATCTAGGGCAGAGAGTCTCGCAATATCTTAGGAGAAAAACATAATGAAACTACTACTCGGCTTGCTCTTACTAACGTTCACCGTTCAGCCAATGCTTGCGAAGGACAAGTATCCCTTGACCGTCAAAGTGCTGAAGACGCAGAACGTTGAAAATAAGAACGGCAGCTTCAGCTTTGCCAAAATCGGTGGAAATATGGGTGCTGGTTGGTCACACAAGGTAGCAGAGCACGTAATGGCTGAAGCCAGTGATGGCAACACTTATGATCTCGTGCCCGAGAACCCGAAAGACATGTTACTGCCCGGCACATTCCAAGCGAAGATAGAAAAGCGTGACATGCGAGTCTGTGAGCAGAAAGACAAAGGCAAATGCCGGGATATGAAGTTCAAAATCGTAGCGGCCCAGCCGACGCCCGCAAAGCAGACAGACTGCACCAACCAAGTAGTTTGTACTGTACTTCAAATCAACCTCAGTACAAAGGCGGCTGCTAGCGCGAAGTGAAGGCAGCAAGGGCAACCGTGCAAGCGCCTATGCATTCGCCTGACGCGGGCCGCTCTCGTCGATCTACTTAACCCCGAAAGGCGGTCTGCTTCAAA
>PLKR01000102.1:0-1884 GCA_003140655.1 Acidobacteriaceae bacterium
AGGAACTGGAAGATGAACTCAGGGCACAGCCTGCCCTTGATCGCCAGAAAACCCGGAAAGCGCAGACTGGAATTCCTCATAGCATCGCGCAGACGGTCGGTGCTGTCTTGCTCGGATCATACCGCTCTCCCTGGCCCTGAAACTGTAAGAAAGCAAGATTCGCGCAATCTTTGCATAACTTTACGAATTGTGGCTTCGATTCGGAATTCAAAAGACATACACAATTCTTACTAAGGCTCTTAGAGGCTTGCCTGGAACCTGTACAGGAGGTTCGAATTCCTTTCGCTCCGCCATGCAGTCTGGACTGCAGAGAAACGCGGCCGGAATCCCCACAAAATCGCTCGAAGGGGCCGCAATTTCAAGAATCTTGCCCGCAACCCGAACTGGAGAGTCCCACTTTACCCAGCAGGCAAGCTTCGGAAATCTATCGCGAGCTTCGAGCGCGCAGCTATTCAATCGAGGACGCTGCTGTTGAAGGGGCAGTGTTGAGACTCCGGCCCATCATGATCTCTGTGAGGCTGATCGGCTGGCGGAGTCGTTGAAACCAGACTGCCAAAGTGCCCTTCAGAGAAAAGGGCCACGAAATCTTCAGAGTCCCTGATTTTGTCGACCCTGTATCCGGGAGGATGCCAACGATGAGGAACCTACACCCAGGCAGTACCTCAGACGAGGCCGGAGTCGATGCAGAATTCAGATGGTACAAAACTCGCGAGTTCCCTGCTGAAAAGAACGAAGGCCGCCCGAACCCGGGCGGCCCTGTCTGTGCAGGCTAGCTTGCAGCCCAGAACCTGACGCCGTTGACGTACATGTAGCGCGTGACGCCCACGGTTGCGAGACCGCCCCACTCAGCGCCATTCGTGCCGTAGAAGTTGATATCTATGACCGCGGCTACAGTTGGGATACCCGACGTGCAGGTAGCTTTGAGGACACCATCGATGTAAAACTTGATGCTGGCCGCTGACCAGACGAACTTGTAAACGTGGAACGCTTCCTCAGGATTCGCCAGCACCTTGTACTCTGGGGTTGGATCTGTTGCAATGCTGTTCTTCCATACGGTCCACTCAATGTCCTCATTCCGAGCGGACAACCCCTCAATCTCCGGGGCGTCAATCTCCGTGACGGAATCGTAGCTGGGCGGCGGGTTATGGATAGTGAATGTTGAACTAATCTGCCCGCTCTCGGTCGTACCCGCGCCGGTAGATGATGGCGAGGTAGACCCTGCCCGCATCGAGAACTCGTACGTGCCATAACCGAAGCTGAGCTTTGAGGTGAGTTCAGCGCCAGTCGAGGTACCAGCGGTTGGTTGCGTCAGCTCCATGCGCAGGCTCCCGCCACTCAAATCTACATGGCTGGGCGAGAACGTAACATTGCTGCCGCCTCCTGTGTAGTTATTGGTCTCGTAGTTCGACACCACCCACTTGGATGTGTTCAATACACCTTCATTGAAATTATCCTCAAAAGTTGGCGTCGTCGTCTTCGTCGTGTCTTCGGAATCTTGATCTGCTGTTGGGCTTGGCGTGGAAACAGCATCCGTCACGATGAACGAGGCGTGCTGTGTAACACCATAGGTACCCGAGATTGTCACGGTAAGAGTCGACGAGACGGCGTTGGTTTGTATTGCGAAGTTCGCGGAGGTGGCACCAGTCGGAACAAGTACGCTGACAGGTAGGACAGATGGATCGCTGGGCTCGTTGAGGACCAGGGTAACTACCGCTCCTTCCGATGGCGCAGGTGCGGTTAGGTGGACTGTTCCAATCAGAGAGTCTCCTCCGACTACGCTCGAAGCACTGAAACTGATTGAAGACAAGGAAGCTGATGCTCTGCTCCTCCTATGTGCCTGTAGCTGTGCCTGTATCAGTGTCGTGCCGCTCATGACGAGGAGCA
>PLKR01000102.1:1949-4465 GCA_003140655.1 Acidobacteriaceae bacterium
GAACAGCACTGCGGAGGCGGAATCTCACTCGGGAGTTTCTTTGCTCAAACAAGGAAAGACGGATCGAGGTGTGACTCTACGCTGGACGAGAAAGCTGGTCAAACTCGGAAGTACATTGCGTTGTCTGGAGAAGGTTGCAACGTAAATGGTGCAGACCGACGTAACCCATGTCGTTCAAAACATCGTGATGAAATGAACGAAGCCGAGCATCAGCAGTGCTGGCCATATCTCAAGGGCGGGTTTACCGAGCGGTTTGAAGGAGGGGTGCGATGATACCGATGACCAAGATCCTGGGTGACTACTTTACGGCCTTCGACTGCCGGTGAGAGAACGGAGGCAGAACTCAGAAAAGCGAATGTAATTCGCAGGCGAGGCGTTTTTCAGATGTTTCAGGGTCATCCGATGGCTAGTGCTAGAGCAGGCGTCGCCCGTTGTCGTGCGAGGTTGGTCGGGAAACAAGCACAACAGACTCGCAGCACACAACCCCGTAGGAGTAGCGGGATCGCCAGATCTGTTCTTGTCAGGCTCTTAGAAGCCGCTGAAAGAGGAACTTCACACGGAAGCAGGTTCAGGAGCACTCCGCTGTGACAAAGTATTCCCACCATGCCATGGCTTGCTGCTCGGGTGACGCTACCAGGGCAAGTTGCCCTGGTGCGCCACCGGGTTCCGGTCAGTTAGTGGATGTGCATCTCCTTGCGGAGGATCAATGGTGACTCGGTCACCTGCTTGCGTTGGAATATGTAAGCCGGCGTGGGTACTCGCTCGGGATGCAATTCAACGTTGGCGACTGGAGCAGCAGGACCGGAAACCTGGACCCATGAGGCGAGCGAGGGGGTGCCGGTCTGGTTTACCAGGAAGAGCATGTAGTAGCCGGGGGGCGCAATGTTCGAGTTGGAGGGGGCGGTGACGCTAAGGCTCCCAGAGGCCTGCGTGAACGACAGACCAACATAGCGTTGATCCATGTCGAAAGAGTGGGTGATTGAGCCGGCCTTCATGAGCACCACAGATGAGATCGTCGCAGCATCCGGAGTTGACAAAGTGAATGACTGACCATAGGTGATCGAACTCGGTGAGTTGGTCGCAGACTGGGGTCTATACGCCGGACTCCCATCGGCGTTGAAAAGGTAGGACGGCTGATAGATTTCGATATGGTTTTCAAACGTACCCTGGGCAGGGTTGCCCCCAGCCAGAAGAACGGTCCCGTCGGGCAGGAGCAACTGGATATTGTGATAGAGCCTGGGGAAGGCATTACTGCCGGCCGAGGAGAATGAATTGGATACCGGGTCGTAAATCTGCGCTTGCAAGCTCGCCGTGGTCGCGTCCTCGTCCTGGGCAGAGCCCGCGTCCACCAGCACCTGACCATTCGGCAGCACGGTGGCTTCCATTTCGACGCGGCTTTGAGACATGGCTGGGCCTTGCACCCAACACGGAGCATAGGTCGGGCAGGCGGCGGAGATCTGCGCTCCCGCAGCACTTAAGTCAATAAGCTCGGTGGTGTTGGTGGCAGGATTGTCACCGCCCATGATCATTACCTTGGGGCTGTAGTTGTTCTGCGGTGTGAGCGGGAGCAACACCGATGTACCATAGGTTCGCTCTCCGTTTGGATCATTCTGTCCGGGATAGATCGTCCAGGCAACCAGTGTCCAGATCTGGCTAGTAGGGTTGAAGTCGAGGGTTGCTGAGGATGGTGCGGAATAGAAAACGTGCCCCGTGGGAAGTAGGTGCATTCTGGGATACAGCGGGAATTGGAAGCCCGGAAAATTTGAGATGTTGGGATTCCCCGGAATCTGTGCGCTCCATTGCTGTCCGTTCCAGATTTCACTGGTATTGTTGTTGGTACCGTCGGTATCGTTCAGTCCAGACGTAGTCATAATGGTGCCGTCGTTAAGCTCGGTGAGGGTTGGGTACCAACGCCCATGTGCCGTAGGAGCTATGTCGATAAAGGACTCGCTGGAAGGATCGAAAATCGACGCGTTGGGCAGGCCAGTGAAAGGAACGTCGCCTTGAACGCCCACCACAGCCAGCGCTCCGTATCCCTTGGTGCCGCCATTGATCAGGACGCGGCCATCTTGCATGATCGACATACCATTGCAGAACATGTCCCACGTGGTGAGCATGGTGCTGCTGCTGTTATTTGACAAGTCGAGAAGCGCTGCTCCCTGCGGATACTGCGGTCCTTGTGGACAACCGGTCTGCTGGGGCGGGCAGTTGCCGGAGCCAGATGTTATTAGAATCTTTCCCGTGTGGAGCAGCGCCGCGTGAATCGGATTAATGGGCATGGTTTGAGGAAGCGTTGACCACGCGCCATTGAGATAAGCGGTGCTGGTTGGGGCGGGAGTGGAGGTGGGCGGGGTTGTTCCTCCACCGGATCCAGTCGCTCCACCACCACACTGGATGAGTGGAAGCGAGATCAGTACAACGAACAGCACAGCGGCGAACTTTTTCATTGGATTTTCCCTTCGATAGTGAAGCTTGCTTTACGGCACAGGCCGGCGCTGAGAATACTTCTCAACGTC
>PLKR01000219.1:0-2804 GCA_003140655.1 Acidobacteriaceae bacterium
CTCCGCCTTCACACTCCACCCGTTCGCACCGCGCCACACCGTCTGCCAACAACAGCAGAAGCGGCAAATACGCTGGGAAGGTGTAGTACTCCTGGTTGGTCGAGATGGCAAAAAAGATCAGCACCACTGCCGCCCAAATCCAGCACAGCAACCGCGTCCGCGTAGCAAAATCGCCTTGCCGCCGCACGCCACTCGGGTCGCTTGCGCCCGCACTTCTGCGTCGGCCTCGCCACTCTTCCACCGCAATCTTCACCGCCGCCGGCAGATACAGACTCCACGGGAACAACCACACCAGATGCAGCGTCCAATACAACCTCGCAGGCAACTTGTTGTAATCCCGCGGATACCTCTTCCCCAGGAATCTCAGGAAATGTTCATTCACAAAATAAAACCAGAAAAAGCCATGATGCTCCGCAGTGCCAGGATTCCGCAAACCCGCCAGAATGTGCCAAGGCGCGGCGATCGCCAGAAACAGCGCCAGTCCTGAAATCAGCCGGAACTCCCGCCACCGCCGCCATTCCCCCGTAACTAGCAGAAAGAGCAATGCCGCTCCACACGGAAACGCCAGCGCGATCAACCCCTTGGTTAGCACACCTAACGCCATCATCGCGTATCCCGCGTACCATCGCCACGCCCCAGCTTCCGGCTCCAGCGCAGTCAGGAAAAAATACAGCACCGCTGCAATCAGCAGGCTCAGCAGCACCTCCGGAATCAGAACTCGAGTGAACAGGTACACCCCCGCGCAGGTGTAGACGAAGAGTCCCGCGTAAATCCCCGTCCGTTCGCCGAACGCGCGACGGCCCCAGCAAAGCGCCACCACTCCCAGCAGCATCACCGACAGCACCATCGGTAATCGTGTGCTGAATTCGTCCACTCCCAAAACCTTATAGCTGAATGCCACCAGCCAATAGGGCAGTGGCGCCTTCTCCAGATACCGGACGCCATTCACGTGCAGCGTAACGTAGTCTCCCGTCACCACCATCTCGCGCGCCGCCTCGGCGTGCGTGCTGTCGGCATCATCAAGCAGCCCCGGTGTGAACATCGACCCCACATAAACCGCCAGAAACACCACGCCCAGCGCCCAGTACGCAACTCTGGACCTGTGTGGGGACGGCCGCCTCGGCCGCCCCGGCGAGCGCAGCGAGCCGATCACCGCTCTTTACCTCCAACTTCCTTGCGCCGGATAAAATACTTCCACTTATCCATCCCCGCCGGCACCGCCACATCAAAGAAACCCACCATCATTTCTTCGGAAGTTTGATCGCCCCATGTCACTGTCTTCTCCGGATCGGGATTGTGCGGATTGTTCCGCGAGTTGTCATACCACGCCACCGCCCGCAACCTTGTCCCCGCCTTCAACTCCCGCGGCTCCGCCAGCTTGTAACTCAACTGCCAATGAAAGTGATAGTTCACCCGCAGCAGTGTCTCCACGCTTCCGTCACCATGCACAATGTCATATTCAAACCGCTTTCCCCGCAGATGCATATGCGGAAAAAGACTGAGCAAAGTGGCATCGTTCGGCAGGGTCCCCTGCACTTCCACGCGAAAATCCTCCGCCCCCGGAGGAATGATCAGCGCATGATTGTTCAATTGCAGCGTGATCACCCTCTGCTTCGGCGGACTCTTCGCGAACACTAGCCCCGCGCTAGTCTCATCGCTCGCCACTTCTCCGTTCGTCGTGTAGTGCATCTGAAACACCAGATCCGATCCCGCCGGCACAAACTTCGCCATCCCGTCCGCCCACCGGTCCGGCGCACTCCCCGGCGCATATACCAGCAGCAGATCGCTGGTGGTTTCGTGCGCCTGCCGCCGTTCCTCCGGATCGCTCAGCATCGATGCCGTGAACGGCTCACCCACGGGCGCATGCCGCAGCCACGGCGAATCCGGAGGCCGGATGTACACCACCGCATGGTGCACATGTGCCGCGCTCGAGGGCCGCACCTCCGCCATCTGCACCCACTTATCCTCGGCAAAATGCGTAGACACAATCTCGTACGTATATTCCACTTCGCCGCGCGCAGGAATCTGCACCGGCCTGGGCATCTTCACCACCAAATCCGGCGGCGGAATGTTCCAGCCTTCACTCCACATCCGCGGTGCAGGCGCATCGCGTGCATCCCCCGCTGGCGCGCCGGCCTTTGCCCAAGCTGCAATCGTCGCAATCTGCTCCTCACTCAACGACGGATCATTGGCAAAATGTCCGTACCGTGGATCGGCAAACCACGGTGGCATCATCCTCATCTCTACGGCGGCAGCAATTTTCTCCGCCCATGGCCGCGTTTGCTCGTAGGTCACCAGCGGCATCGGGGCAGCTTCTCCGCTCCGGTGGCAGCTCTGGCATTTATTCTGCAGGATCGGAACCACGTCCTTATAGAAGGTAGGTGCGGGAATCTTTTCGCCGCGCCCAGTACCAACGGCCGGCATCTGCGACGTCAGTCCCATCACAAGAATAGTAAACACCGTCACGAAAAGCGTCCCGAGTTTCGTCACGAGCGCAGAAACTCCAAGGTCAACGCCCACGCCTGCCGTGCCGAGTGCGGCTCATACGACGCGCGTTCGTCGCAGAAAAACCCATGATCGGCTCGAGAGAACTCTAAGTTCACATAAGCCTTCTCCTGCGCCGTCAAAGCATCAGTCACGGCCTTCCGGTGCTCCGGCGTAATGTGCTTGTCCAATCCACCCCAGATAAACAGCGACGGTGCTTGCAACCTCGCCGCCCGATCCAGCAATCCAGGAGCGATTCCTCCTCCATACAACGAAACCGCGGCGCGCAGCGCAACCACGCTGTTGGCAAGAAACGAAAC
>PLKR01000219.1:2896-8234 GCA_003140655.1 Acidobacteriaceae bacterium
AGCCCCGGATGCGGTCCACCGTGCTCAGGACGCGCCACATACGCTGCCATCCGTGTTCCGTCCGCAACCGCCAATTCTACCTTCTCTTTTACGATTGCTGTTCCGCTCATATCATTGCTCTCGCAGCTAGTTAGGACTTCGTCTTCCTAGTCTCGCACACCCGCCGCTCCTCGGCGCGCACGTCTACCCGGACAAATGCTACAGTGAATGGTTTATGTCCGCGCCCAATTCCCTCTTCGTTCGCGCCTGCAAGTCCCAGCCTGTCGACCGCACTCCCGTTTGGTTTATGCGCCAGGCAGGACGCTACATGCCCGAGTATCGCGCCGTTCGCAAACAANNTTCTCGGCGTCGACGCCGCCATCATCTTCGCCGACCTCCTGCTTCCGCTCGAGGTCATGGGCCTGCCCTTTCATTTCTCCGCCGGAGAAGGTCCCGTCATCGAAAAGCCCGTCCGCACCCACGAAGACATAGCTCAACTCCGCACCGATCGCGCCCCTGACCTGGGCTATGTCTCCGATGCGGTGAGCCAAGTTGCAAAACATTTCGCCGGAAAGCTTCCCGTCATCGGATTTTGCGGAGCGCCCTTCACCCTCGCCAGCTANNCGCCCAGGTGCGCGCCGGCGCCGACGTAATCCAGATTTTCGACAGTTGGGTCGGCTGCCTCAGCGTGGAAGACTACCGTCGTTACGTTCTGCCTCACGTAACAAAATTAGTGAAGCGCCTGCAAAAGACAGCCGCGCCCATCATTTACTTTGGCACCGACAGCGCTACGCTCCTGCCTGCCATGAATGAAACCGGAGCCGAAGTCATTGGCCTCGACTGGCGCATCCCGCTCGACAAAGGATGGAGCGAACTCGAACATCGCTGCGCGGTACAAGGCAATCTAGATCCCGCCCTGCTCTTCGCAGACTGGAAAGAATTGAAGTCTCGCGCCGAAAACATTCTTCGACTCGCCGCCGGACGCCCCGGCCACATCTTCAATCTAGGCCACGGCATCCTCCCCGAAACCCCGGTAGAGAACGTGAAGAACCTGGCCCGCTTGGTCCAGGAATATTCGGCAACGAATCCGCAATCCGGAAGCCGGAGGGCGGAAGCCGGCAGCCGAGTCCCATGATTCGCATCGCCATCATCGGCGGCGGCATCTCCGGACTCGCCGCCGCTTTCGCACTCGAAGAGCATCGTCGCGCCGGAACCCTCGAATACACTTTGTACGAATCCTCGCCCCATCTCGGCGGCGTCCTCCGCACCGAGCACATCCACAGCTGCATCGTCGAGGCGGGACCCGACTCTTTCATTACCGAAAAGCCCTGGGCCGCCGATCTCTGCCGTACGCTCGGCCTCGGCCACCAACTCATCGGCTCCAACGATGCCGACCGCAAGACCTACATTCTCGTCCGCGGCCAACTCATCCCTATGCCTGACGGCTTGATGTTTCTTGTCCCAACCAAAATCCTGTCCACCGCACTTTCGCCGCTTTTTTCCTGGACCACGAAGCTGCGCATGGCGCAGGAACTATTCCATCCGCCCCGCGCCGCCGAAGCAGACGAAAGCGTCGCCTCGCTCGTCGAGCGCCACTACGGTGCCGAAATGGTCGATCGCCTCGCCGACCCGCTCCTCTCCGGCATCTACGGCAGCGAAGCCGCCAAGCTCAGCGTGCGCGCAGTCCTGCCCCGCTTCGCCGAGATGGAACGCACTCACGGCAGTCTTGGCCGCGCTATGCTCGCCGCCAAAACAAAAATGCCGCATCCCTCAAACAAACCCGCCCCTCCGCTTTTCACTTCTCTCAAGAACGGCATGCAGCAGATTGTCGAAACGCTTGCACCCAAACTTGACCAAGCTTCTTTGCGAACCAGCACTCTTGTGCATTCCATTCAGCCCGAAGGCGGAGGCTGGACTGTTTCGACTGGAACAAAATCTGATCACGCCGACGCCGTAATTCTCGCTGTCCCAACTCACGCCGCCGCGCAGCTTCTGTCTCTCTGCAGTCCCGAACTCTCTGCCGAACTCGCCGCCATTGGCTACAGCTCTTCCATCACCGTCGGTTTGGGCTATGATCGCGACGTCCGCCAATCACTCCCACCCGGCTTCGGATTTCTCNNTGCCCCGCAGCGAAAACAAACGCCTCTCAGCCGCAACGTTCGTTCACAACAAGTTCCCCCACCGCGCCCCCAAAGATCGCGCCCTGCTGCGCTGCTTCTTCGCCGGAGCGAACGCCGAAAACATCTGGCAGTTTTCCGACGACGCCATCATCGCCGTCGTCCGCAACGAATTGCAGCAGATCCTCGGTCTCCGCGCGAAGCCGCTCTTCGCCCGCGTCTATAAATGGAAATCCGCCATGGCGCAATACGGCGTCGGCCACCTCGAACGTCTCGACCGCATCGAGCGCCTTCGCCAGCAGTTGCCCGGACTCGCACTAGCTGGCAATGGCTATCGCGGCATCGGCATCCCCGACTGCATCCGCTCCGCCCAGGAAGCCGCCAAGCAACTCCTGCATGAGTAAGCGGAGGTTGGGCGTTAGCGTCTACTTCGCCTTGATACCCCCACCCGTAATGCGATAGTGCGGAATAGTATCGGTGTTCAATGTAAGGTAGACGCGCGAATCTTTGGGAAGCCGCTGATACTCGCCGGTGACGGTATCGATCAGCAATTGTCCCGGATAATTGCCGCAGTAGGGCACATTCATTAGAAAATATCGATCTCCCGGCAGAAAAACGCTCCTGAGCATCTCGTCGCACCAGTAGGCACCTTTCAAACCGTTTCCCTGTGTCAGCGCCAGATATGACTTATCCCTTATCTCAAGCCTCGCGGGACCGGCCCCTTTATCGAAGATCATTGTCACACCCTTCGCGGGCAGCACCGCTTCCTCGTAATCGATAATAGAAAACGAGAAGAAGGGCCGCTCAACGAAACCAGTCGTCAATTTTTCGACCGGAATCGAAGCGTCGTTGGGCGCTCCGATGTCGGTCACTCGATTTCCGTCGTAATATTTCAGCTGTAGGTTGCCTTGATCCGTAGGCTCCGAAAAATAAATCCCGGAGTTCAGACCGAGGAAATAGCTGTATGAAGGGAAGGGTTTCAGAACTGGCTGCAGGTTCTGCGTCTCAACCTCGTATTTCCAAAGCTCTCCTTTGGCCGAAGAGAGCTGCAACATCTTGGATTTGTAGTATTGGTCCCTTGTTAGATAGAGAGTTTTCGAGTCTCTGACCACTGAAAATCGTCATCTCGAAAGAAATCTTGGCCCAAGGGCTTGGGATCTCGAAAGATTGAATCCACCGCGGCCACTCTCCGAATTCCCGGATGGCCTGATTCGACGACGATCAGTACCCCTTTTGAAACGACGGCAATTCTCTTGCTATCAGGCGAAACTAGGAATTCTTTGATTTCGCCACTTATCAATGTCGGTGATTGAGGGTCGAGCTGGTCGGAGTATTTGAGTTCGTCCCTGACTGAATAGAAGAACCCCGCGTCCGCTTTTGCTTGAAAATAGGAAGGGTGAAAGTCGGCGATCTTCGAGGGGAACTCGGTTACAGACAAATACACCCATAGAGACACATACAAAATGACTGGAATGAGAATCAATACACCGAGCCCTACGGCAATACCTTTTCCCAGTCGTGTCATAAAGCCTCGCGGTTCCGTCTAAGCCGGCACATCAGCCCGAACCCTCTGCTCCCGCCGCACCCGAGCCACCACCAGCCGGATCTCGTCATAAGTAATCTCCGGCGGCAAAGCATCCTTCAAGGGCTTCAGCCCGTTGACCCCAAGCCGAGCGCAAGCCGCCTCGATCACAGCCAACTTGTTTCGATCAATCCAAGCCGGATCAAATTCCAAATCGCCTCTTTCGACCAGATTCGCCACAGCGTTCACCACGGTCGACAACTGCCGTCCGCGGATTTTCGCAATGTCCTCGAAACTATTTCCCGCAACCAGCAGACGCATGGTTTCGAGTGCAGGAGCAGTCTTCTTTTCAGGAAGTGCCGACGCGCGGCCGCCATTGCGGTAGCGCTCCAGAGCAGCCAGAATTCCCTTCCCGTAGACTTCGGCTTTCCGCTCACCAATTCCGGTGATGCTTAGCAGTTCGGCGACCGATGATGGCCGTCGGCGGCAAATTTCCTCCAGGGTCGTGTCATGCAGAACGACAAATGCAGGAGCATTCTGTTCCTTAGCCGTTGTCCGGCGCCACTCCCGCAAATATTCGCTCAGCTCCGCATTCACGCTGGAAGCATCCGGACCCGCCGCAACCTGCGCCCGCGATTCCTTCCCGGCATAGCTCACGCCCCGAACCGGCGCCGTCATCCACTCCGCCGCGCTCCCGCACACATCGCAAGCGTCGCAAGTCTCCCACTTCGGAGCTTCTCCAAAATGCGAGCAGATTTGCCGATGCCGGCAGCGCNNTCCGTAATCTGATTCGCAAAAAAACCCAGCAGCCCGGCATCCTTCTTCTGCCACAGCAAAACGCAATCCGCGCTCGCCCCGTCGCGCCCCGCCCGTCCCGCCTCCTGGTAGTACTGCTCAATCGACTTCGGCAGCGACAAGTGAATCACCGCCCGCACCGCCGCCTTGTTAATGCCCAACCCAAAAGCAATCGTCCCTACCAGCACCCGCACTTCGTCCGACATCCACCGTTCCTGGTTGCGTCTTCGATCATCAGCTCCCATCTTGCCGTGATATCCCACGGCGGCAATGTCCTGATCCCCGAGGAAATCCACCGTCTCCTCCACCCGGTTGATCGTCGGAGAGTAAACAATCACGTTGCTGCCGGAGTAGCTGCGCAGCGCCTTAACCAGCAGTTCCATCTGCTCCAGCCCTTCACACTCGCGCACCAGGTACCGCAGGTTCGGCCGGTAAAAGCTGGCAATATATCGATCGGGATTGCGCAATTGCAGTTGCGCCAGAATGTCGTGCCGCACGTGCCGCGTAGCGCTCGCCGTAAAAGCTGCAATAGGACGATCCGGAAACTTTGTACGCAGCCGGCTCAGCTGGCGGTATTCTGGACGGAATTCATGCCCCCACTCGGAAATGCAATGCGCCTCATCAATCGCGAAAAAAGCGATCGGCACCTGCTGCAACCATCCCATCGTATCGCCCCGAGCCACGCGCTCCGGCGACACATACAGCAGCCGGTAAGCCCCGTCCCGCGCCCGGCTCATCACCTTCGCCTGCTCCCCGTCGCTCAGCGTGCTGTTCAGCACCGCCGCCGGAATCCCCATCTGCGCCAACTGCGTCGCCTGATCCTGCATCAGCGCGATCAGCGGAGAAATCACCACCGCTGTCCCTTCCGACGCTACCGCCGGCAACTGATAGCACAGCGACTTGCCTCCGCCCGTCGGCATCACCA
>PLKR01000062.1:0-2349 GCA_003140655.1 Acidobacteriaceae bacterium
AAGCCCGTTTCTGGATAGTTTCCGAATTGCGGTACACAGGATTCCAGATTTGGCCGAGAGCCGGCGATGGACTATACAGCAAGGCCAAGGCGGTAATGACCTCCGCTCGCAACCGCGGCACTGCTCGGCGGAAGAAACATTGCCATCCGACGGGCAGTGCAACGCGGCACCTTGTTACTCGCTGAACGCTACGCCGCTGAACGCTGCAACGCCCGGCGCGCTTGACGTGGCCACTTGGGTCAAGTCTCCGTAACTATCGATGGAAAAGGCGGCAACATACGCATTGCCGCCGGCGCTATAGATCACCGCGAGCCAATTGTCATCGGGGGAGACCGTGATATCAGTCGGCGATCCTGGCAACGGCAGCGATTTGTAGAACACTCCACCCTGGCTGTCGCTGAAAAAGATGCTGATCGCCTGCCCCGGCGAATTCCCCGTGTACCAGATGTTGCCCGCACCCTTGGCTACCCAGCACGGCGCGTTCACGGGATATGAAGGTGTCGGGCCAATCACCGCATTCACTTCTCCGTTCTCGTCCACAATGGCAAAGCTGTCAGGACTGTGCGCCGGCGTGAAGCCCAGCACATTGCCCCAGAACGCTTCTCCAAGAGGTACCATGTCTGCATTGCTGGGCAGAGGGATGGGAGTGCTCGTGCCATTCAACACGCCGCCTTGCGGCGTGAGCGGAAGTTGCAAAAGAGATCCTGAACTGAACGTGACGGCCGCCCAGCTCTGGCCAACCGCAATCTGCGCGGCCGAGGGATCAGAAAGGCTCACGACCGGACCATCCACGAATCCCCAGGGCCAGGCGTGGCTCTCGGCGCAGTTCGCGCCCACCACGAACAGGTCGTCTCTGGTCAATGCGACAGAGTCGGGCTTCGTGCATCCAGTCGCCAGCGGGATTGTCGACCCGATTGCGATTGCACCGCCCTCGCGCACCAACTGGCTTACGGTATTGGATCCGTAGTTCGCAGCAGCACCAAATTCCCCTTTGAACTGCACGATCCCTGCATTTGTGCTCGCGCCGCCNNTGCTTGCGTACTGGCCTTGAACCGCAATGACACTGGTGAGAATCAGCGCAGCTGGCACAAAACCTGCGCGCCACAAACGGAGCTTCGTTAGGTAAAGTTTATTCATCGTGATCTCCTGGAAGTTTGAGATGAGGTTGACCCGCATCGCGAGCGCGGGAGTGGTTCCCGGCTGCGGGGCGCGTTCATAGATGGAATTCGCTTCCAGCTCGGGGAAAGTTACGGCCCCGGGCGCAATCGCGCAAAATAAATATCTGNNAATCTTGCAATTTGGGCTGCCACGGGCCGTTGGGCAGGCAGGCGAATGTGGCTAGGGATTTGCGCGAAGACACTGACGTCGGTGAAGATTCAAGTTAGACGTTCCATCGCATGCACTCCGGCGAAAATCTCGAGATGTTGATGGTTCGCTATCAACAGGGCGATTTCGCCGCGGCCACGGTTCTCGTCCGCCACATCAGTCCGCGCCTGCACCGGTTTTTTCTTGCAAAATCGATGAGCCGCGCCGATGCCGATGACCTGCTGCAGGAAACCTGGCNNGTCGACCACTATCGAAAGTCCATCCGCGCCGCAGCCGGCGAAAGGGAGTTGGAGGAAATGTCGAAAGGCGTCTCGGCGGCTGCGCACCAAGCCGGCGAGCTGGAGGCGTTGTTAGCGCCGCTCTCCGAGAGCCAGCGCGAAGTTATTGCTATGTTGAAGGTCGAAGGTATGTCACTTGAGGAAGTCGCGCGCGCCATGTCGTCGAGCGTGGGATCGGTGAAGCAAAAAGTGCACCGCGCCTATAAGAAGTTGCGGGAAACGATTGGCGCCACGGGTCCGAGGAAGTAGCGGAACGGAGGACAAGCGTGAAAAACGAAGAGATTGACGACGTCCTGAAGAAGGCCGCGCAGGCTCCGCAGGATCTCGATCCGCGTTTGCTCGAGCGCATCGACGACTCGATCAAGCCGTCGTTGCACCCCGTGCGACCGCTGCCGCCCGTGTGGCTGATGGCCGTGGGCCTCGTTCTTGTCTGCGCGGCTATTTCCCTGGCCGGTGCAGCGCGCGCGGGCTTCTTTGGAGTTGCAAAGATGAATCTGCTGGAGCGCTCGCTCGTCTTTCCCGCACTCGGCCTCCTTGCCTGTTTGGCAGCCGTCAGCTTCGTCCATCAGATGATTCCGGCGAGCCGGCTTCGCCTCTCTCCCGGCGCACTGCTGGCGCTCAACAGCGTCGCGCTGCTGGCCGTGTTCGCGGATTTATTCCGCGACTACCACACCGACCATTTCTTTTCTGCCGGCATCGCATGTCTGCTCACCGGTCTTCTCCATGCAATCCCCGCCGGATTGCT
>PLKR01000062.1:2382-2730 GCA_003140655.1 Acidobacteriaceae bacterium
TTTGGCATACCGCCGTAGTTCCGGTCAGCGCTGCGCTCGGCGCATTGCTGGGTTGGGAGCTTCGTTTTCGCGCGCGTTCAAACGAACGCTAGCTCCGGCCACCTAGTTATGGTCCTCGGCATCCATACCGGCTGCCTCAGCCGGAAACATGACCACCATACCAACGTCTACCAGACTTGCGTGGCGAGGCGGATTCGATTGCAGGTGAAGTGAGTGCACTCCTGTGGTCCCAGGACCAAAAGACGATTCTGTCTGTACGACGGGCAACCTGAGTTATCCGAAGGGCGGGCACTGGATCGCATCGGTGGTTTATGGGCCAGCGAGCCGTGAAGTTGTCCAGAAGTCGGC
>PLKR01000226.1 GCA_003140655.1 Acidobacteriaceae bacterium
TCCGCCAACGAGAAAGTCGATCATCTTTAGGGAGCGGACCTGCAACGAGTAACGAGGCTCCGTCGTGGACTAGGTGGTCCTCCCCGGCTTTCCATGCCGCTAGGAGAGTATCTCCTCCTTTTATGTTGGTGTGGAATGAGTCTTTCCCGTTTCCCGGAAAGCCTCCCAAGAATAGATACCGTACCGGAGGTCTCTCTGCTAAAGGGCCGTCGATTGGTCCCGCACTTTTAAAATACTCCAGATCCACACCTCGATGGATCGCACAAACGTTCTTCGAGTTCGGGTACTGAGCCGAGAAATTCCTGGCAANNTCGCTGTGCCCATGCACTGGCGACGGGACCGGCAAAATCCACCCCGACCGAGTGAATCAGATCGCATTGTCTCACGAGCGTCCGGACCAGGGGCCACCCCAGTTGTCTACACAAGGATATACTTGCAACGCTGAAACTCTGTAACTGTGGACATGCAATCGTTCTTACTTGCAGACCCTCTCGTTCGGAATCAGAAATCATTGGACGGCCTGGTAGCCATGCGCGCAAATGGACCACGGTGACGTCCGCTATTTTCGCCAGTTTCTTGGCAAACCGCAGGCTGAAAATACCGTTGAAGGGCTTCTCCGCAGAGGGGAACCCAGAGACAACGAGAAGAATGCGAAGGCACGGTTCCATGTATCTAANNGTGTCATTCGCCCAGCTTTGTTTGAGCGTTTGCGTCACGCCTTTCTCGCGCAAAGAGTCGAGCACACTGGCAAACTTCGAAGCCATCTCCCGATGAGTGTACCGGGCTATCGCCTGTTTATTGCCCGTATAAGCAACACGACCGTCCCGCTTGAAGTCTCCATAAGCGGCAACCAGAAACTCACGCAATTGTGACTTCGACGTCGCGTGAATCCCGGTTTGGGTTTCTTCTAGCAGCTCGGTTAAAGCTCCGGGAACTCCACCTACTGCGAGAATCGGACGCCGCGCACCCATGTACTCAAAGACCTTTCCGGTATGTTGGCCGGTTTCCCTTGGGTCCGACCACGCGAGAAGCAAGAGTACTTGTGATTCACTTTGGATGCGAAGTGCTTCATCTCTCGCGATCGACCCGTGGATGTGGGCTATGTCGGTCAGACCATAACGCGCAATAAGAGCGGGTAACCATGGTTCCATGGGACCGTAGAAATGAACCGCCACGTCGCTCCGCGATAGAATGCCCGCGCTGATCAAGCCTTGCAGCACGTCGAACAGCATGCTGGGGTCGCGCTTGCCTTGATACAATTGACCTGTATAAGTAATTGAGAAGCTCTTCGTTACGCCCGCATCACTCTGCATGAAGTCATCCGGGTCAAAACCATTAGCAACGTAGTAGACAGACTTTTGAGGATGTCGGGAGCGCAGCCGCTCGGCCCAGGTCCGTGACACTGTCACTAAGGCGTCGGCTGCGGACAGTGTCTTCCGCTCGAGTCGTCGTTCCAGGAACCCGAGCAGTGGGGTCTGTCTAGCCGCAAGATTCTGTGTCCAAAGATCACGAAAATCTGCTACCCACACACATCGGGGGAACAATTTCTTAGCTTCGCGGGCAATCAGATGACTGGAGATAGGTGGCGAGGTGCTGATGACGGCATCCACCCGCTCCCGCTTCGCAAATTCATTGAGTGCCTGCTTCGCGAACGGCACCCATCCCTTGGTTGGGTCAGGATAGGTTAGCAGAGATTTCACTTTGCCAATTACCTTGGTGTGCAGAAGGTCAGAGCGCGGTGTTGAGGAAATCTGCAAATTGAATTGTTCGTGAAGGCCCCGATTTCCGTCCATTCCGAACTTTCGTTTCAGCTCGCTCAGGATGTCTCGATCGCCAGTTTCAATCACGCGAGCGGCCGGCCGTTTGCCCACCGGCAATTCAGGGGTAAGTACCATCGGTTCCCAGCCGAATTCCGGAAGGTATTTTGCCAGTCCACCAGGTCGTGGTGATCCGGCTGACGGACGAGGCGGGTAGGCATAAGCAATAATTAGGACTCGCTTCATGACTAGATTTGGTTACTTCTTCCCAGCTAGGGTTTCAACTGGTAGCGATTTAAAGTAGTATTTTGCTTCACCGGTATCAAACTCGATTCTAAAGTTTTCGCGCAGGTAGAACTTGATTGCTTTCACATTGGTGGAATGGACTGAGAGTNNTTCGAATTGACGAAGTAGTGCCTGGCCAGTTCCCCTGGATTGGCTCTGCGCGCTGACCGCAATCGATAGCAATCTGAGCTTTACGTTCGACGTCCTTTGCTGCGAATGCCGCTTGAGGCGCTTGACGAGCCGTCGCACCAGGAAGGTGGGATGCTTGATCACTACAGGTATCAGGGCGAGCATATTGTTACGGACGAATGCATTGATACCGTCCTGCGTGTGCAATCCACCGACGACAAATCCGAGCGGTTGTTGGCCGTCCTCGCTGAGGGCGATGTAGGAGAACGGGTTCAACTTAATGATCTCGCCGTAATAGTTTCGTAACAGCTTCCGTGGCAGCCGCGAAGTAAAATGGTCGTCATGGTACGACGCTAAATGCAGGGATGCGACCGCATCCAGGTCGGCTTCTGTAATTGGCCTGATCATAGTTGACCGTATCAAGCAGAGTGCGGCGGCGGAGGTCATCAGCGGCTGGCATGCGCTGCCGGAAGGGGCGCTCCTGGCTCATACGCACCGATACTTGGCCCAGGAGGGGTTGGCTGTCCTGCTGTCTGCGGCGCGCGGGTTGCTCGGCCTGCCCCCAAACCAGGAGATTCCGCACTTGCGGACGAGGCTCGCACGGGTCGTTTCTGGCCGTCAAAATCGGTCTCCGGAACGCATCCGGATACATTCAGGGCGCAGTCGGTAGTGCCGGCGCCAATCGCAGGGCTACCCGGCTTTACGTGAAAGTCAACTCCTTCCACCGCAAATTGCGGATCGGCGACAACTGACCCTGCCGGCAATCTATTGGTACAGTGGCCGCTTCCGGCCGACGGAGGTGACCAGCATGTCTGCACATTTTGGCCGGAATCAACTTTGAAAAGCAGGTTGTGGCTGAAGAAATTGTGCGGTCCTAATCGTCCACCGCCAGCGATGCGTTCCATGATACCGGCTTGGCCATGAATGTTTGCGACGATGTTATTCGTGACCGTGACGTAGTCAACCACTGCGAAGTCTTCTTCGGACGAAATATTGATCCCCCCCCCGAAATAGTTTCCATTCTCGAGCTTACCGCAGTTATAAATCGTATTGTNNACTGCGCATCGAAGTGGTTAAGGTCAATACACCAGCCGTTGCTTATGTCGAAGACGATGTTATTGACAACGTTTTCGTGGGGAGCGCTGAAGTAGATACCCTCGATCAGGCCCGACGTCGGAGAGACGCTGCCAGCAGCGGTTCCGATGTTGTAGATCATATTGCCGATCGCCCACACATTCCCGCACGGCCAGCCGTGCATATCGACTTGAGTTTGCAAGCGGCAACTCGTTGAGTTCACGCCTGCGCCGAACTTATTGGGGGCAGGAATATCGTGGATCTTATTGCCGATGATCTTGACATTGGAAACGTAGTTCACTATTCCATGGGTGACGGTCCCCAAACCCGCTATGTCGAAATCCCGAATTATTATAAAGTTGGCTGTGTTTGCCCAAAGAGTGCCGCCATTACAAGCTTCCTTATTCGGATTCTCCAAGCACATCTCTCCATTACCCTGCACTAAG
>PLKR01000462.1:0-5540 GCA_003140655.1 Acidobacteriaceae bacterium
CCATTCACTTTCAGCCTGCACTCGCCTTCGTCGCTGAACGTCGCAATCACGTCAAACATCGGATTGCCTTTGTCATCGCGCACCAGAATCGCGTGCCCGGCAAGGGTGAACACTACTGAGTGGTGCACATCTTTGGCTTTCAGGAGAACAGTAAAATCGTCGCCATGCTCCGCCACCGAAAATTCATACGGGGAATTGTTGGGCCGCAGGGCGTTGCGGGTCTTAACGTCCTCTTCGACTTGTAATCTGAGCGCCTTGAATACCTTGGGCAACGCGCATGAGGAACGCTCAGTGACCCAGTCGAACTTCGGCGGATCCTTCTTGACTGTCTCGGTCACGTCTTGATCGGCCACGGCTTTGTCGATCACGCTTCCTCTCCGGTTCTATGATATTGGACTCTGGACCGGCGTAGAACGATGTTGGCTCCATTCAGAGAAACAGTAAAAATCTGAACTTCACTGCCCTGCATCCTGCGCCGATCCTCTGACACTGTTCGTCTTCGAATAGTCCAATCCTCCGACCCTGTGAAAAGGGCACGTAGCATTACATCTGAGATGCTACAGTTCGCGGATTGGTATAGCTGGTCAAAACCGCACGGTATGAAAATAATTCTGAAGCCGCCAGTCCCCCCAAATTGGCTCGGATGGCGGAAAGAAGGCTCGTCTGTATCACCGCCGATAACAACGGCCTCGGGCCCGCAAAAGGTTCGGGGCTAGATGATAGTGGCAGGTGGTTCCTGAGTTCGGAAGGCCGGCTATTTTTGCAGGAGCGCATCTAGCAGTCGCGCCAACTCAGCCTTCTCCTGGGGCCTGGCAGCGGTGCCGGGACGGTCTTCGATGAGCTGCTCCAGTTGTTGTGACATGATGCGCACGGCGATGTGTTGAGGAAGGTAGATCGTGCCCCGCGGAGCCGTTAGCTCCCAACTGGTTTTGTCGCGGCGACTCAGGGGCCATCGTTGTCGTTCCGACCGCTTGTGCACCTCCACCTTACCGCCCGTGAGAGAAACCAGTTCATCGATCTGAACGTCTACCCAGTTCTGGCTCCCCGCGATGTGCACTTTGCTTACTGCGTAATGGTCGAACACAATCAGAGGTTGAGCCGACTTGAAGAGGTCCCGCCCGCGGAGGCTTTCTTCCGAGTCCATGCAGGCTTGCAGGAAAGCTGCGTCCACCTGATCAGGCTTGGGGTGAATGGAATGCACCACCGCAACACGAGGAATCGTTGCGTTCACGGCTTGGTTTGCCGCAACCCCGATGGAGGACCGGGCCTCGCCTGAGGACTCTTTCGAACCATCATCAGACATTGTGTCCTCAGCCGCCGGTTCGTGCGGTCCCGCGTTGCCCAAAGTCGTGGGATTCAAGCTCGCGGTCTGGACCGAACTGGAGAGCACGCCACCGGGTGCCGCTTTGATGTAACGAAAAAAACGGGGACGCCCGCGCCGTTTCCAGTATGGCGAATCGTACGACTCGACCCCGGGGCCCGAACGCACCAGGCTGAAAAAGGAATGCTGAACGGGATTGACCACAATCCCAGCATGCCCCCGCCAGACGGCCAGGTCGCCCGGTTGCGGATTTGCCACTCGCAGGAATTCGTCAATCCCCGCGTAGAGGTCCGTCGACGGCGCGTACCCATAAGGGAAACCCGCGCGCTTATAGACTGCATGCACAAGGTGAGAGCAATCGGAAGGCGAACCAGCACGATGGCGGGACTCCAGTGCAGCGCCTAGAATCGCCAACCCCTCATCCGCAGTCAGCGGCCGTGACACAATCGTCTTGTGCTGCAGGTCAAGGTCTTCGCGAGTGGCTCGATAAGCCCCGCTCGACCCTCCCTGCTTCTGTTGCGCCAATGCGGCGGGGATAGCGCCACGCAGAACAGAAGCAATAACTTGGCACTTTTGGCACGGAACCGCATAGTCGTTTATAACGCGCCCTGGTAAGGCAGCACAGGTCACAGGGGTGCCACCAGATCCGCAAAAACCGTCCTGACCTCAGATGCACCTTAGGGTGCGAGAGATTTATCTGCACGCGGTGTTGGCGCGGCCCAGACTGGCGCCCCCTACCGCACCACCAGACGCGTGAACGGAAATACATAGGCCTGTAAGGTCACCATGATTCCCACCAAAGCTGCGAGCGCAATGCTGTGGAAGAACACGTAACGCAAGATATCGCCTTCGTGTCCGTACCACTCCGTGGCGGTGCTGGCCACGACGATGCTCTGCGCATCGATCATTTTGCCCATCACGCCTCCGCAACTGTTCGCGGCCGCCATCAAGTTGGCGGATACGCCGATCTGCTCCGCGGAGATTCTTTGCAGACTGCCGAACAATACGTTCGACGCGGTGTCCGAGCCGGTCAGCGCCACGCCCAACCAGCCGAGCAGCGTGCCGAAGAACGGATACAGCACTCCGGTCCGCGCGAAGGCCAGGCCCATGGTGGCGTCCAGCCCGGAATAGCGCGTGAGATAGCCCAGGGAAAGCATGGCGGCAATGGTGAGCAAGGAGAAGCGCACGCGCACGATCGTCTTCCAGTATGTCTGCACCAACTTCCACGGAGTGAAGCCCATGATCAGGCCGGAGATGACAGCGGCGACCAAAATGCCCGAGCCCGTCGCCGAAACCCAGTTCAGGGCGTAGACGGCAGCTTCCGCCGTCGGTTTGCGCACCACCGGCGGCACGCGCTGTACCATCTGGTGCAAACCCACGACCGGAAACTTCGGCGCCGAGAACTTGTCTAGCTTGGTCTTAACGGTCGGCAATCCCCACGCGAAAACCACAAGGCTCAAAACCAGCCACGGCACCCAGGCTCGTATCACCAGCGACTGGCTGTGGCCGTGCGAGCCGCGGGCCTCACGTACGCCCTCGTCCTCAAAGCCCCAGATACGCTTGGGACGCCACTTGAGCAAGAAGAGGATGAGAGCCAGCATGGAAACGACGGCGGCGACAACATCCACGAGCCAGGGCCCGTGAAAGTTCGACATTAGAAACTGCGGGACGGCGAAGAATACGCCCGCCACTAGCACCGCGGGCCAAACTTCCAGCATTCCCGCGAACCCGGCGAACGCCCACACCAGCCAGAACGGCACGAGGATTGAGAAGAACGGCAGGATACGGCCTGCCTGCGCACTTAACTGCAGAAGGTCCAACCCGGTAACTGCCTGCAAGGCGATGAGCGGAGTTCCCAGCGCGCCGTAGGCNNCCGAAGCCGGCCGCACCTTCAAAGAAAGCACCAAAGCTGAAGGCGATCAGCAAAAGCTGCAAGCGCCGGTCCTGGGTGATGCCGGTCAGGCTGTCTTGCAGCACCTTGAACAATCCCGCCTCGCAGGTGAGTTGATACATGAAGATGACGTTCAGGATGATCCAACCGATCGGCAACAGGCCGTAGCACGCGCCCAGCACAGCCGTCTTGCCGGCTATACTGGCGGGCATTCCGAAAATCCAGATCGAGCAGATGAGCGAAGTGGCCAGACCAAGCAGCGCTGCGTAATGCGCCTTCATGTGCAACAGCCCCAACGTCCCAAGCAGCACCACCACGGGCAGCGCGGCAATCAGCGCCGACAGCCCCCAGTGTCCCGTCGGATCGTAGTTCTGCGGCCAAGGATGGGCCAGCGGTGCAATCTTCAAAATCAATACGGCGGCAACCACCGCCGCCAAGAGTGCAACAATCCACGTCACTGGGTTGGCCGATGCGGAAGAAGTTTTCCGTGCCGGGTCGGTCGCTGAGGTCACAAGTTCCTCCTGGAGCCTGCAGGCATTTGGCTGAGGAATTGTAATCCCGGAGGCCCGCATACGCTAGAAGCTATCTCATAAATCGTCCCGTAGCGCCGCCGTCTCCTTGACCGCTGCGAAGGCTTATGGCACACTTATAAGACACATATGGCAGGCACACAGCGAGCACACATCCTGATCCCCGGCGATTTGTTGCAGGAAATCGATGATTTGGTGGGGCCGCGCGGGCGCAGCGCTTTTCTGCTGGAGACGGCTCGCCAGGAAGTTCAGCGCCGCAAGCTGCTGCGTTTTCTGGAAAGCGAGCAACCCGCGTGGAGAGCGGAGGATCACCCTGAACTTGATGGCGGGACGGCAGCGTTCGTGCAGCGAATGCGGCGGCAGAGCGAGAGGCGCGATGCGGGCGACCGCCCGCGGAGCTTGAGCAAGCGGCATCCGGTCTCAGCGCGAGAGTCCTCCATCAAACCTTCCTCCGTCAAGCCATGCCGGTCAAAGTGAGCTTTGCGCATGCATCTGTTGCTCGATTCGTCGGTACTGATTGACGCCTTAAGGTTGCGCAGGGGGCGGCGGCAGTGGCTGGCCGAACTAGTCCGCGGAGGACACACTCTCGCAACTTCCGCGCTCAATATCGCGGAAGTCTATGCCGGCATGCGTCCCCACGAGGAAGCGCGGACCAAAGCCTTCCTCAACGCGCTGCCGTGCCATGAAATCACGGCCAGCGTGGCCGAAATGGCCGGCAAGCTCAAGAGGCAGTGGGCGCAGAAGGGCCATACTCTCACGCTGGCTGATACGCTGGTCGCCGCAGTAGCGCTGGAGCAAGGCTGCCCGCTAGCCACCGATAACAGCAAAGACTTCCCAATGCCAGGTTTGCAGCTGTACCGGTTACCGGAGAAGTAAGAACAGACTGATCTTTTGAATTAGGCGGGGGAGCCGGTTAAGGGACTAGTTCCAGCGCAGATTCCGCCGCACTTCCTACCAGCGCGTCGTCTTCCACTTCTTCGATGTGCGCCGTGATCCACTGATTTGCCTTGTGTCGTCCCCTCAAGCGCAGCTTCTGAAAATTGTCGGTGAGGGCTTCGGTGAACTCCGCGCCGGAGCCGCCTTGAACCACATTGAGCGTGATGGCCTCCAGCGGTTTTCCTATGAACGATCGCATGAACGCGAGTTTCTTCTCGGTACCGAGATCGCGCAGGATGCGGTTGCGTTCGCGGGCGATTTGTACCGGGACTTGATTGGGCATGGCGGCGGCCGGCGTGCCGGGACGCGCGGAGTAAGTGAAGACGTGCAGATAAGTAAAGGGCAGGTCTGCGATGAGGCGGCGCGTGGCTTCGAATTCGGCGTCGGTCTCGCCGGGGAATCCGGTCATGACATCGGCGCCGATGGCGGNNCTGCCGGATTGCAGCGGAACGTGCGCATGCTTGGCGATGCGCTGCGACGAGGCAACCAGCGCGATGAGTTCGTCCGACCAATCCATGGGCTCGACCGAGGAGATGCGGAGCTTTTCGAGTTGAGTCTGGCGGAGGATGGCGCGGATGAGAGACTCGAAACGCGGCTCCCGGCTCTCGGGCTCAGTCTCGCTACCCCGGAAGCCGGATGCTGGAAGCCGGCTTTCCAGATCGCGTCCCCAGCGGCCAAGGTTGATGCCGCTGATCACGACTTCGCGGTAGCCTGCGGCTACCAGAGTGTTCACTTCGCGCATGATTTGCGGCAGCGGCAACGACCGGCTGTGGCCGCGGACGCTCGGGATTACGCAGAATGAACAGCGGTTGTCGCATCCGTCCTGAACTTTGAGGTTAGGGCGGGTGCGGTCGTTCTCATA
>PLKR01000462.1:5550-13317 GCA_003140655.1 Acidobacteriaceae bacterium
GGAACAAAGGCTCCGCGCAGTGGAATGACTTCATCGAGCACAATTTCGGCGAGTTGATGTTTATGCGAATTGCCGATCACGCAGCTTACGCCGGGCAGGGCGGAGACTTCCTGCGGAGCGCGCTGAGCGTAGCATCCGGTGACGATGATTCTTGCCAGCGGGTTCTGACGCTGCACGCGGCGAACGGCGGCCCGGGCATCCCGATCCGCAGAATTCGTGACGGTGCACGTGTTCAAAATGACGAGGTCGGCTTGCGCGGCGGAAGCGCGGGCCAGGCCGCGGGCTTCGAACTGATGCTCGAGGGCGGCGCCGTCGGCTTGGGTGGCGCGGCATCCGAAGTTTTCCACGTGGTAGGTGGGCACGGACCTATCGTAGCGCATAGCGCGGTTTGTCGGTCGCTGACATCGCGTTCGACGGGCAGACTACCCTGTTGCCGAACAGTATTGCAGCTTCAGCAGCCCATGGGCTCCCCGATGGCGGTCAGGCGGAAGCGGCGGTCTTCTTCTGCGTGAAGCACTCGCGGCAGAAGATGGGACGGCCTTGGGTGGGGCGAAAGGGCACGGTGGTGTCCTTGCCGCACTGGGAGCAGGTGGCCCGAGTTTCGACGCGAGTGTAGTGGCGCGCGTCGCGCGGAGAGGGCGCGGCGGTGAGGACGGCCACGCGCTTGGACTTGCAGGTTTTACAGCGCTTGGGTTCGTTGGTGAACCGTTTGTCGTGGAAAAACATTTGTTCCCCGGCGGTAAAGACGAACTCGGAGCGGCAGTCGATGCAGGTCAGTACCTTGTCCTGATATTCCATTGAGGATGGCTCCCTTATGCCCGTGCTTGCGCTCGCCACGCCGGGGAAGGCGGTGGCGTAGAGCAAACGCAGGTTGTGTACATCCCCCTCAAACTACCCCTGGACTCGGCCCGCCACGCACCTGGAACGGCGCGTGGGTACAGCTACTCCCGCAAAATGCCGAATAAGTGATGAGTATTCGAGTAATCCCTCGTGCAACTCTCTCCGGTGGGGGGCCAGATGGAGCAGGGTCACCCCGGGAAGGGGCGACCCTTGTAATGCCTCTAGTCTTGCTCCTTGCGAACCTTCTTACGAGCGCGCTTGCGCGCCAGCGCTGCCTTTACACGTTTCTTCTCACCGGGTTTCAGGTAAAAGGAGTGGCGCTTGACCTCTTTGATAATGTCTTCCTGNNCCGGAAGGACCGAATAGTTATTACAAGGATTTGGCGGGAAGTCAAGTAGAAGTGGAAGAATTTGAAGGGGGATGGGTGGAGGGAACGACCTTTGAGGAGAAGGGTGATCTAGTTCAGCTTGAGGCGAAGGGTTTGGGCGAGCTTCCTTTGGTGGAGGTCGAAGCTGTAGAGGCAGTCCACACCCAGTTCGAGGGCAGCTGCCAGGTGCAAGAGGTCCGCAGTGCGGGTACCCAGTTTGGCGGTGGTTTGGCGGGACAGTTGGTGCGCCCGTTCAAGAACTTGATCGGTTAACCCGCGGAGTTGGAAAACCCCGTCGCGCAAATCCTTTTCGAACTCAATTAATGAAGACTGGGCCTGCGCCGGCGAAACTTCTTTGCGAAAAATTCTCAATCCCATCGCATTGACGACTTCCAGTTCTCCGAAAGTAGTCACGAAGCGATCTCCGGAGGAAGCTTGCATGGTGTGCGCAGCGGTGGCCGAGTTAGCATCNNTCACAAAAGAGAGTCTGCAAAACCCTGGAATCCCAACATGAGCAAAGGAGTTCCCTGCTACACTGAGTCAGTATCAAATTCCCTCGTTTCTGCATCCAACTAACTGTGTATCCGCAACTTGTGCATTTCGGGCGGTTTTTCCTGCCGACTTATGGCTTCCTGGTTTCTCTGGGAGTGCTGATCGGTTTGTGGATTAGTGTGCGCAATTCCGAGCGCCTGGGGATTGACGGCGAGAAGGCCTGGAACCTGGGCATTCTGGTGGTGTTGTGCGGGATTGTGGGCGCGAAAGTGCTCTATGTGATTAATGAGTGGAGCACTTACAAGGCGCATCCTTCCGAGATTTTCAGCATTGCCACGCTGCAGGCCGGGGGAGTTTTTTCCGGTGGATTGATTGCCGCGTTTCTGGCGGCGTGGTGGTATGTGCGCAGGCACCATCTGCCCGCGCTTCGAACTTGCGATGCGTTTGCGCCAGGGCTGGCGCTGGGACANNCGGCGGGATGCTGCTACGGGAAGGAGACGCATCATTTCTGGGGCGTGGTGTTTCACAATCCGCTGGCGAATCAGATTACTGGCACTCCGCTGAACGTGCCGCTGGAGCCGACGCAGTTGTTCGAGTCGGCAGTGGAGCTGGCGAATTTCTTCTTTCTAATGTGGCTGCTGAAACGGAAGACATTCGATGGGCAGGTGTTTGGCGCGTTCATATTTATCTACGGGGTGGCGCGATTCTTCCTGGAATATTTGCGGGACGATCCGGGGCGCGGGTCGGTGTTTGGCGGGGCGATGACGGGCACGCAGTTGATCGCGATTGGGCTGGTAATTGGCGGTGGGCTGATCTGGTGGCTGCGGCCGGGGGCTAAGAACGTGACGGCGCAGGCGGTGGGCGCTACCCGGTAACCAGCCGGGAATTGCGGGTGGAAATCGCGATATTACGACAGTTTGCCTCGGTCGAACCGTGCCAAAATTGACCGAGATGGTCAGAATCAGGTCTATGGCCAGTTCACTGAATGCGACGGACCCTTCAGGACGAAAGCCACCCTCCTTCGGAACTAGACACTTCCTGTTTGTAGTCTTCTTGGCAATCATCTTTTTTCTGCTTGGCCACAGCATGGTGCGGCACCGCTTCTTTCAGGGCGGCCGGTTTCACCGGAATGGCTCCATCGGACAGTAGTAGAGGGCGGACGGGCGTGATTGACTGTCCCCGGTAGATGAGTATCATTATGGGTCATGAGGTTTGATCGACAGTTGTTTGATCTCCAACAGGCCCGCACGATTTTTGCCGTCATAGCGAGCGATGCACGCTTGTGTACGTTCGAAGCGCTCGCGCGTGGTCAATACGCACGCGCCTGCAATCTGGTTGCGCAGGTGATTGAGGCGCAGAACCAGATTGCGCGACTCGACGAACGAATTGTTAGCTTTCAACGCGCGTGAGGAACGAACGGAGCGTTCGCTAGGCCGGTGCTAGGAATTTTTTCTCCCTAGGGGATTGATCCGCGTGCCGTGCGATGATGCTACGATTCCTTTTACCCGTGTGAACCCCTCCCTCAGACTCATCCACAAGATGGCAGAAGCGTTTCCCATTCTCGTTTCCGTCGCGCATGAAGATGCCGGCAAGCGCTTAGATCAATTCCTCGCGACACGCCTTGAATCCGTGAGTCGCGCCCGTGTGCAAGAGATGATCGCCGAAGGCAAAGTGCTCGTCAACGATCTTCCNNATTCCGCTCGACATTGTTTATGAAGATGACGATCTCGCGGTGATCAACAAGCCTGCCGGAATGATGGTTCACGCCGGGGCGGGAGCGACCGACGATGCGCGCAATCGCGGAACGCTGGTGAATGCCCTGTTGCATCATCTGGGAAGTTTGTCGGGGGTGGGAGGCCCGTTGCGGCCGGGGATTGTACATCGTCTGGATAAAGAGACCAGCGGATTGANNAAGAAAGATTCGGGGACGCTGGCGCAGAGCATCAGCCGCGATCCCGTTCGGCGCATGAAGATGACGGCGCGCCTCGAAGGCGGGCGCGCGGCCGTAACGCATTATCGCGTGGTGCGGCGGTTGGATACGAAGTTTGGGAAGTTCACATTGCTCGACGTAAAGATCGATACCGGCCGAACGCACCAGATTCGAGTGCATGTGGCGGCGATGGGCCATCCGGTGGTGGGGGACACGATATATGGAGCCCCGGCGCAGGCACGCGGGAAATCGGCGGTGATTGTTTTGAAGAGAAATTTTCTGCATGCGGCGGAGTTGGAGTTCCGGCATCCGCGGACCGGGGAGACGGTTGCGCTGAAAAGCGAGTTGCCGGAGGATTTGCAGGAGTTCTTGAGGAAAGTAGAAGGGGAGTAGGAATGCCGCCGATCCCTTGATGCGGATATAATTAATACCAAGGGGCATTCTTACGAGAGACTTTTTTACCAGACATTCGTCAGCACGGTGGGCAGCGGTAGTATCGCTGTGGGCAGCACTTGGCGGGATTGGGATTTCGCAATCAGGAACTGCGCCGGGAGCTGCGGTTACGCAAACTTCACCGTCGCAAACCGCGGCATCCCCTGCGGGAGCAGCGCCAGCAGAACCGCAGCTGCCGCCGCCGGCCGCGGCGCAGAATCCTGCCCAACAGAATTCTGGCGGGCAGGGTGCGGGTGCAGACAACGCCGGAATCCCTCGCATCAGAGTGGGCATTAACGAAGTAAATGTGGTGTTCACGGTGACGGACAAGCACGGGAAGCGAGTCACGGATTTGAAGCAGGCAGACTTCCGCTTTGTGGATGACAACAAGCCGGCGGCGGAGATCCGGAGCTTCCATGCGGAAACCAATTTGCCGCTGCAGGTGGGTTTGCTGATTGATGCCAGCAACTCGGTGCGGGACCGGTTCAAGTTCGAGCAGGAGTCGGCGATTGAGTTTTTGAACCAGACGGTGCGGCGGGGCTACGACCAGGCGATGGTCGTCGGGTTCGACGCCACGCCGGAAGTGACGCAGGATTTCACCGACGATACGGAGAAGCTGGGCCAGGGCGTGCGCGAGCTGCGTCCGGGCGGGGGCACGGCGCTGTACGACGCGCTGTACTACGCGTGCCGGGATAAGCTGCTGAAGAAAGCGCAGAACGGGCCGACGCGGCGCGCGATTATCCTGCTGAGCGATGGGGAAGATAACCTGAGCCACGTGACGCGTGAGGAAGCGATTGAGATGGCGGAGCGGGCGGAAGCGATCGTGTACACGATCAGCACGAATGTGAGCGGTACCAAGGCACCGGGCGACAAGGTGCTGGAACGCATTGCGGATGCGACCGGCGGGCGGGCGTTTTTTCCGTTTCAGATTCGCGACGTATCGAATGCGTTTGCCGAGATCCAGGAGGAATTGCGCAGCCAGTACGCCGTGTCTTATAAGCCGGCCGACTTGAAAGCGGACGGGCACTTCCGCACGATTGAGATTGTAGCGCTTGACCGGAAGAACTTCCGAGTGAGAGCGCGGCGGGGATGGTACGCGCCGGTGCAGTAGGGCGGCTGTCGGCTTTCGGACTTCGGCTTTTCGCTGCTGGGTTCGTCAGCAAATCCTTCTGAGAAGCACTTGAATGCCGGGATATTCGGGGACACCACTTCCGAAAAAATTGGGGATCAAAGCGGGGTTTCGCGTGCTGTTGGCGAACTCTCCGGCAGAAGTGCGCGCGGAGTTGCGCGAGGCGTTGGCGGAGTGCGATCTAGTGAAGCAGGGAGACGCGCTGGATTTTGCGATGATTTTCACCAAGTCTCGCGTGGAGTTGACCAAGGAGTTCTCGCGGATGGTGAAGGTACTGGCTCGGGCCGGAATGCTGTGGGTGAGTTGGCCGAAGAAGAGTTCTGGCGTGGCGACGGACGTGGATGAAAATATTGTGCGCGAGATTGGACTCGACGCAGGGCTGGTGGACGTGAAGGTGTGCGCCGTGACGGAGGTGTGGTCGGGGCTGAAGTTTGTGCGGCGGGTGAAGGATCGAAAGAGTTGAATGAGGTCGAGCGNNGATGGTGCGAGTGGGATTGATTGGATTTGGGTTGGCGGGGCAGGCGTTTCATGCGCCCGTGATCCGGGGCGTGCCGGAGATGGAACTGGCTTGCATTGTGGAGCGCAGGAGTTCGCGGGCGCGGGAAAAATATCCTGACGTAGTTGTGGCGCGGACGGTGGAGGAGTTGCTGGCTGATAAGGAAATCCAGCTATGCGTGATCGCAACGCCGAATGATTCGCACTTTGAGTTGGCACGAACTTGTTTGTTGGCGGGACGGGATGTGGTAGTGGACAAGCCGTTCGCGCCGACGCTAAGGGAGTCTGAGGAACTGGTGCGACTGGCGGCCGAGTGCGGGCGCTTGATCACGGTGTATCAAGAGCGGCGATGGGACGGGGATTTTGGAACCGTGAAAAAGATTGTGCAGTCGGGCCGTCTGGGAACCATTGTGGAGTATGAGTGCCGCTTTGACCGGTTTCGCCCGGAGCCGAAGGCGAATGCGTGGCGGGAACGCGCGGATCAGCCCGGAGCAGGCATTTTGTTTGACCTGGGGCCGCATGTAATCGATCAGGCGCTGGTGCTGTTTGGGGAGCCGCGGTCGATTACGGCGTCGGCGTTCTGCGAGCGGGAGACGTCGCGCGTGGATGATTCGTTCGATGTGTGCCTGGAGTATTCAAACTCGGGAGCTGGGCTGCGGGCGATGGCTCGGGCGCGGATCATCGCATTTGCTCCCGGTCCGCATTTCCTGATTCATGGGACGAAGGGATCGTTTCTAAAGTATGGGACGGATCCGCAGGAAGCGCGCCTGCGGGGAGAGGATCTTCCGCGGGGGACAGACTGGGGCGCGGATTGGGGAGAAGAAGCGGAAAGCTTTTGGGGAACTTTGAGCCTGGTGGGTGAGCCGAGTGTGAAGGTGAAAACGGAGCGCGGAGATTATCGCGGATTCTATGCAAATGTGCGGGACGCGATCGAGAAGAAGGCTCCACTCGAAGTTACACCGCAGCAGGCACTGCGGACCATGCGGGCGGTGATGCTCGGGCACAAGAGCAGCCGGGAGCGGCGGACAGTCGGGTGGGAGGAAGCGGTGGAGTAAGGGGCTCAGAGCTCCAAGCACAATCGCGACGTTACAACAACTATCCCAAATACTCGCATTACGACAACAGAGCCGCGTGTCGACGCGAATCTCTGCCTGGTCTTGCTGGTTGCAGCGAGAAGGCTGTGGTTCCGTGCATTACTTTCTGGAGCGCGGTCTGGAACTGCTGCATTTCGTCATGCGTGCCGACCGTGATGCGGACGCAGGTGGGCATGATGGGCCAGATGCGTCCGATGAAAACATTTTGCTGGGCCATGGCATCGATCACCTCTTTGCCGGGGCGTTTGGTCTCAAGGAGGAAACAGTTCGACTCGGAGGGCGTGTAGGAGTAGCCGTTGCGGTCGAGCCACTGGAAAGTCTCCTGGCGGGTGGTAGCGTTGATGCGCTTGCGTTCCGGGACCAAGCTGGGGTCCTTGAGGCTAGCCGAGGCCGCGACGACGGCCGTGATGGGCATGAAGTTCCAGCCGGCGCGGTTCATGATTTTGTCGAGCAGGTCGGGGCGGGCGATGGCGAATCCGCAGCGCAGGCCGGCCATCCCGTAGGTTTTTGAGAAGGTGCGGAGCACCACCACATCCTTGCCGGCTTTGACGAAATCGAGCGTGGAAGGTGCATCGCAAAAATGGATATAGGCTTCATCCACCATCACGATGGAACCCTTAGGTTTATTTTCGACGAGATACTCAAGGTCGGAGTGGGGCGTGAGCGTGCCGGTGGGATTGTTGGGGGAGCAAATATAGAAGAGTCCAGCATCGGGCGCGGCAGCGATCATTGCCTTGACGTCGTGAGCGTAAGTCTTGGTGAGCGGAACTTTGACGACGCGGGCCTCGGTCACCTTGGCCGCAAACATGCCAGCTTCATAACCGGGATCGGCTGTGACGTAGCTTCTCTGCGGCGAAGTGAAGGCCACGACCGCGAATCGAAGCGCAGGACTCGAACCGGGAAAGATCTGTACATAGTCGGGGCCCAGGCCTTCGAGTTGGGCGAAGGTGTGGACCAGGTCTTCGGTGAGATTGTCGAGATAGCGTCC
>PLKR01000462.1:13369-17057 GCA_003140655.1 Acidobacteriaceae bacterium
AAAGGTGAAGCACTTTGGAATGGCATGGCAAAGCTCCGGTTCATGTGTAAAACATCAGATCACAAGACCTGTCACTCTGTCAGTTTATTCTGTCAGGTTATAGATGAGCCCATGTGGATCTTTGACGTAACATCTTGGAAAATCGGGTTCGTCCTTAACTATTTGGCAGCCCTTTTTCTTAAGCCTTGCTTTGGCTTCCTTAACGCTCTTGACAGTGACTTCAAAAACCGGCCCAAGAACGGGACCCCGCTCAATAAAGAAGTTGATGTTTTCTCCGTGCAGGCTGACCATGTTTGGTTTCTTATCCGTAATCTCAAAGCCCAGTTCCTTGACATAGAAGTCAGCAGCCTTCATTGGGTCTTCGGCTTGGATCAAAATATCAGTACCAAATTTATTTGCCATAAGCCTCTCTGAATCCCACCCCGAGAATACTCTTCCCTTCGCGCCACACTATTGCGGCAACGGTTCGCGCGGCGTCGCGTAGTAGCCGGCGCGGCATTGGATCTTGTAGCTCTCTTTGGACTTGACTTCAAGTTTGCGGTAGCCGCCGTCCTGAACAGGGTTCGTGGGCGTGTAGCCCAGGTTGTACTGGCTGCGCAGTTCGGCGGCGATCTGGTCGAAGGCCTCCCGCAGTTTGTCGAACTTGTTGCCGACGTTGATGACGCGGCCTCCGGTGGCCTCGGTGAGCTTGCGCATTTCACTCTCGCCGGAATAGCCGCCCATTCCGAAAGATCCGTAGAAGCCGCGATCGGCGCAGAGCAGGACGTAGACGATGGCGTCGGCCTTCTGCGCGGCTTCAATCGCATCTTTGATCTTGAGGCGGCTGCCTTCGTCTTCGCCGTCGGTGAGCAGGATCATAGCCTTGCGGCCAACTTCCTTGGCCAGCATGTCGTGGGCGGAGAGATAAACGGCGTCGTACAGCACGGTGCCAGCCTGGTTGGCTGTAGGAACCGGACCCCCGCCCATGCCGGAAACGCCGGTGTTGATTTTCACTTTGTTCATGGCCGCCTGCAGGCGGTGAACGTCACGCGTGTAATCCTGCACCAGCGAGGCGTCGACGTTGAAGTCGATGACATAGGCCTCGTCCTTGTCGGTGAGAATCTGGCGGAGGAACGCGCCGCCAACTTCTTTCTCCATGTCGAGCACTCTCATTTGGCTGCCGGAGGAATCGATGAGGATGCCGAGGGTGAGCGGCAGGTTCGATTCGGCGGCGAAGTATTTGATGGTCTGCGGCTTGCCGTCCTCAAGAACCGAGAAGTCGTCTTTGGTAAGGTTGGGCATGAGTGTGCCATGCTTGTCCTTGACGTTGAAGAAAAGTCCGACAACATTGACGCTCACTTTGAGAGTTTCGGCGGGTTGCTGATCCTCGGGTTTCTGGGCGTCGCCGGGCTTTTGGGCGGTGGGTGGTTGAGTTTCAGGGGCTTTTGGGATAATAGGAATCTGGGCCGCGGCGAATGGAGCGGTGGCCGACAAAGCTGCCAGGGAGAATAGTACGAAGGCGGTGGCCAGAGCCGGGGAGAACCTTCGGTCAGCGGATAATTTGAACATGCCAGGAATCCCTCTAAGGACTTTTGTTAGTCTAATCCTTGGACTTAGATGCACCAAATGGGCCGGTCCAGGCATCCGAAGGAAAATAGGATGTTTTCTTGGTGTGGCAGGTGGGCCGATCTCGCCGTTGGCTCAAAGCGGGAACGGATTCGTGAAAAGAACGGATGGTATTTGTGATCATCGAAACGCCGGCGGATAACAGGAAACAGAAACAGAAATGGTACAGGGCCGCCAATTGGCTTGCGGCAGCGCTGGTCTTGGCATGCGTGTGCGCAAGCGTCCCTGGCATCCAGGGACAGTCTTCCCCAAGCCAGACGCCGAGCGGGCAGGCGCCGCAGACGCAGCCGGCGCAGAATATCCCCGATGCGCCGTCGACCGTGCAGCCGCCTTCGGAAAAACCTGAGCCACCACCCATTCCAAGGCCGGAAGAAAAGAAGCCAGTCGAGCGGGATCCGTGGACGAACCAGCCGATTAATAAGCCCGCAGCAGACCAGCCTGGCGCTGAACCTAATGATTCAACATCCGCACCGCCGCCGATGCCGCCGGTCAAGACATTGCCGCCGGGGAGTTCGGCAAAACCCAGCGCGCAGGATCAGCTTTACACGCTGGTAATCCATCCCAGCTTTGTGCAGATTCCGGTTACGGTGAAGAACCGCGACGGGCGCATGGTCGATGGACTACTCTCCACGGACTTCACCGTCAAGGAAAACGGGACGGTGCAGAAGCTAAGCTTTTTCACCTCCGATCCGATGGCGCTTTCGGTGGCGATCGTGCTCGACACGGGCATGCCGGATGCCGAGGTGCAGAAGGTCAACGCAACCTTTTCGGCGCTGGTGGGGGCATTCTCCCGCTACGATGAAGTGGCGATCTATACCTACAGCGGCACGGTGACTGAGATCAGCGACTTTGCCGGAGCCACGCAGAGGCTGACCGCAGTATTGAACCGGATGAAGACGGAACGCGGAAGCTACGATGGCCCGCCGGTTTTGGGCGGACCCATGGCGGGCGGACCCATCATCAACGGAGTTCCAGTGGGCAGTCCGACGGAGCCGGTGTATACGCCGACGAAAGAGTCGCACGTGCTGAACGACGCCATTCTGCAGGCGGCGCTGGACCTGCGCAAACGCGACCGCATTCGCCGGAAGATCATTTTCGTGATCAGCGACGGACGGGAATATGGCAGCAAGGCCAGCTACAGCGATGTGAAGAAAGTGCTGCTGACCAACGAGATCCAGGTGCAGGCGGTATCGCTGGGAAGCTCGGCGCTTCCGGTCTACGACAAGTTGGAGCGGTTCCACCTGCCGCACCAGGGTTATGACGACCTCCTGCCGAAGTACGCGTCCGCCACGGGCGGAGTGGAACATCGTGAGCTTACCCGGAACGCGATTGAAGATATGTACGCCCAGGTCTTGAGTGAGGCGCGCAACCAGTACACGCTGGGCTACACGCCAACCCGGCCGAAGACGCCGACCTCGGTCGCCTACCGCAGCATTGAAGTGGTAGTGCACCGGCCCGGCCTGAAGGTTTTCGCCAGGGATGGGTACTATCCGGTGGTGGCGGCGCGGTGACTACCAATTGTCGATCGATGATTGCTGATTGTTGATTGAAAACCTCCGGAGAGCTTCCAGGTGAGGGCTTTTTAATCCTCAAACAACAATCGCCAATCAACAATTCCCTTGCAGTGTTACTGCCCCAGACCCGTCCTCCGGGAGGGGTCACCTGAGTAACCTGCCTTGCATCCACCCCGTGTGGTATAAAAATCCCAAGCCCCTATAGGGATATTTTTGCGCGGCAGCGCCCGCGAGGGTGTGCGGCCCGCGCTATTGAGGAAAGTCTTGAGTTTCATCAACTTCGCAGCCCGCGAGATCAATTGCAAGATCGTGTACTACGGCGCCGGATTAGGCGGCAAAACCACGAACCTGCAGGTGATCTACCAGAAGACCGCGGAACAGCAGAAGGGCAAGATGATCTCGCTCGCCACCGAGACCGAGCGCACATTGTTCTTCGATTTCCTGCCGCTCGACCTCGGCAACGTGCGCGGCTTCAAAACCAGAATCCATCTTTATACCGTGCCCGGCCAGGTCTTCTATGATGCCAGCCGCAAGCTGATTCTGCGCGGCGTCGATGGCATCGTCTTCGT
>PLKR01000462.1:17067-18978 GCA_003140655.1 Acidobacteriaceae bacterium
GAGGCCGTGGTCGAGGCAGTGGCGTTTCAAGGTGTAGGCGTATTCGAAACCCTGAAGGAAATCGCCAAGCAGGTGCTAACCGAACTGAAAGCCGGCGGGTAGGGCGCAAGTCCCCAATCAGCCGCCGGCCCTTGTCATGTTTTCCTCTCGTCCTCACTCCTAGAATTCAACCCTGAGCGCTACCTGCCCGGTACGGTTCCCGGCGTTCTCTGCCGTTTGCGGAGCGCTGAGGACGCCGAAGGTTGCCGGGACATCGATCTGCGTCGCGGGAGGAGCGAAGTTCGTGTGGTTGAGCACGTTAGTGAACGTGGACTCGAAGCGCATTCTTACTCGCTCGTTGAGGTTGAAGACCTTGGCAAGACCGAGGCTGGCCGTCGCTGTGCCCGGTCCTTCGAGGATGCCGACTCCGGCGTTGCCGAAGCGTCCAGCGCCCGCGGGAGTGGGCGCGAATGCAGCGAGGTTGAAGTATTGCGCACGTGACTGACCCTGATAGAAATTCGTCGAGACCTGGTCGGGACGCAGGTAAGCGCCACGATTGACCACGTTGGTGTTGGACTGGTCGTAGGAATCGCTGATGCTCGGCGTGAGCCACGGGCCGGTTTCAAGCAGAGTCACGTTGGTCAGCTCCCAACCGCCCAGCACTGCGTCTTTCAAGCCGCCTGTATTCAGAAAAGTGCGCCCTCGCCCGAAAGGTAGCTGGTAGAGGGCGGTGAAAAGAAAGCGGTTACGACGGGTTCCCTCGACATTGCCGTAATCGCTATGGACATGAAAGCGGTCGGCAATGGGAATGCCATAGTTGACTTCGCCGGCGAAGGCCGCAGGCGTATCGCCCTGATTATCTGCGAGGTTCTTCGCCAGCGTGTAGTTGGCGTCGAAATAGAACCCGTGTGACGTCTTGTAGCTCTCGTGAACCTCAAGTGCGTTGTAATTGGCCTCGCCGGCGTTGAAGGTGCTGTAAAGCGTGAACCAGTTTTGATAGGGCGCACGCGGGTCGACGTACCTTCCAGTCGGCACGGTATACGGTGTCGTACTGGCGGGAATCTGGTTGAGGTCTTCGGTAACGCTCAGGCGGTAAGTGTGCATGCCGACGTAACTGACACGCAGGCTGTCGTTGCTGGCAAGCTGGCGCTCCACAGTAACGTTCCACTGATTTGCTTGCGGGTCGCGGTAATTAGGATCGACACCCTGATCGAGACCGCCGCCACCGTATTGCACTCCAATTGTGGGTGGTGCTGTGTTGGGAAACTGGATGAGAGGCGCTGCGGTTGTGCCGCTGTTGGTGTAAGTATGCAGCGCCGACGTGGGGTTACCGCTGTTGTTGAAGGACAGCGGGCCAAGATTGGTTACGGTAAAGATTCCGAAGCCTGCGCGGACCACCGTTTTCGTATCGTTGAAGGGACGGTAGGCGAGGGAGACCCGCGGCTGGAAATTGCGCGTATAGATGTTGCGCAGCGACTGCGGCAGGTGATCCTGGCTGGCGGTGATGTAGTTGCTGCAAGGCAGCGCGGCATAGCCGAGGTTGCAGGCATTGAACGACTGCTGGAAGCCAAGATTCGAGGCCTGGATGTTCTGCTGCGTCAGATAGGCGGCGAGATTGTTGGGCACGACGATGGAGTTGTTTCTCTGGTCGAAGTTTGCGAGGTTGCCGCCGTCTTCCGTGAAACCCGGAAGGATCTGCCAGCGTAGGCCGTAGTTCAGCGTGATCCTGCTGTTGAGCTGGTATTCATCCTGGCCAAAGAGGCTGTACTCCCAGGCGGTTCCGGCTACGTCCGGGCTGGAAACCGCAAAGAAAATAGTTGTGGGCTCCCCTTCAAGGAAGTCGCCGAAAGAGTTGCCGGTAAATATGGGCTGGAGGGGGTTGGTGTCATTAAACGTAAATTGCCCAAAATCATCGGAAGGCAGGAAGGTCTC
>PLKR01000139.1 GCA_003140655.1 Acidobacteriaceae bacterium
CAGAATACTGTCTTTCAAAAACCTTCCCAATCGAGAAAGGCGCGTTGCCCAAAACGAAAGCCGCCGGGCTATCCAGGATTATCGTGGGAATGTTTGGAGCCAAACCAGTCGGCGTCGAGATCTGGTTGTCTTGCGAAGTGCTGGCGTGAAACTCGTTGAGTAGAGTGGAGGAGAAGGTGTGCGTCCATCCGAGCGTGGCTTGAAAGGTATGCACGTACGCATTCGCCAGGGTTTGCGTGCCATAATTTGCCACGGTTGGGTCAAGAATGACGCCTCCGGGCGAGTTGAANNACGTAGGCGTTGGCCAGAGTCTGCGTCCCATAGTTACCTACCGTTGGGTCGGTGATGACGCCGCCGGGCGAGTTGAACCGGTTCACATTGAAACTGAGAAAGAGGCCGTCGCGGGAACCTGCCTGATAGTCCAGCCGGGGCGTAATCACCCAATCGTTGCGCTTTCTCGCTTTGGTGCCGAGATTGGAATTTAGCGCATTGATCGTGTTCGACACTTGCTGCAGGTACAGCGGGTACAGCGGATCGCTCGGGCCAGCCGTGACGTCGGCATCAGTGTCGAGGTTCGGTACCGGCAAAGGACCGTTCGGCGCGGGTAACGTCGTCCCCATCGGGATATCAAAATTACTGTTCAAGAACGAAGCCAGATTCGATGGGTTCGTCGCCAACGCTGAGTTGATGACAGGAATCGGATTGTTCCGCAGCTGCTGCTCATAATCCACGAAGAACCATAAACGGTTTCGCACGATCGGTCCGCCCAAGCCGGCGCCGAATTGCTGCAGATCGTCTTCCGGCTCCGGATTGCCGGCGGCCTTATCGAGGGCATCGTTGGCCCCGAACGCCGAGTTTCGATTGTAGTAGAAAGGACTGCCGTGAAACGTATTGCCGCCCGATCGGGTCACGGCATTCACGAAACCCGCTCCGCCGCCATACACCGCAGTGTATGGGCTGACCGCGACTTGAAACTCCTGGATTACATTTTCGCCATATAGATACGGGATGCGATTACGGCCCACAATGTCGGCGAAGTAGTTGCTGGTCGCATTGGATCCATCCACCGTGAAGGCATTGGAGCCATTTCCATTGGCGTATCCCGAATCCTCTCCGCCTTGTTGTCCGGCGATGCTCACCAGGCCGGTGTCGCCGTCGTAGCTGGTATTGGGCGTGAGCATCATGAAGTCGGTGTATTTTCGTCCGTTGAGCGGCAATTCTTCAATCAGAGACCGATCGATCACCGTGCTGGCGGAGGATTCCTCCGGCCGCAGCAGCGGCGTCGTCCCGGTTACATTGACCGTGTCTCCGCTCGCTCCGACCTGCAGCCTGATGTCCTGCGACGTCGTATTTCCCACCAGCACTCGCACCAAGCCCCGGACATCGCGAAAACCCTTGAGACTTGCAGTGATGGAGTAGGAGCCCGGCATGAGCGCAGGAAAGCGGTAAAGTCCCGCACGGTTTGCCTCGGCAGATTGGCTTACGCCGGTTCCAAGGTTCCTCACAGCAACCGACGCCCCCGGCACTACCGCTCCAGTCTGGTCTGTGACCCGTCCACTGAGCGAGCCCGTCAAAACCACATTCTGGGCGATCAGCAACACACCACTCGCCAACACGGCTAAAACGCCGCATACCGCCAGACGCTCAGCTAGGGGAAGCGTTCGCTGGCCTGATTGAATGATAGATTTCCTTCTCATCTCGGTCTTCAATGATAATTGGCCGGCTTCCAGGAAAGCTAGGTGCGGAGTTGAAACCCTGCTTCGTTTCTCGCCGCATCCATCCCCTACCTTGGCCTGGGGACACTCATTGCCCTGCTTTGCGGTTCGCCTTAAACCGGCAAAAATAGCAGGACACCTTCTGCTACTGCCAGGATGCGTAGGCACCGCTGGAATCTAACGGCAGCCAGATGTAAATTCAAAGCTCATTCGCGCACTGTCGTGGCCGGTCGGTACGAGCCGCAAAACGAATTTCCTCGTTGGACGTCAATAAAAGGGAGCGTACCGGCCAGGAATGTCGGTCACCAAGAACGCGTGCAAGCGGCATGTTAGGCTTCTGCGGAGGTTGAGGTCATGGAGACTTAGTGATCGGCCGCGTCTTTAAGGCATTTCGATATCGCGATTTCCGCCTGATGTGGTTTGGCGCCTGCACGTCCAGCATCGGCACCTGGATGCAAATTGTGGCGCAGGGCTGGCTGGTCTACCGGCTCAGCCACTCCGCGTTCTTGTTGGCGCTCGATCAATTCCTCGGCGGCATTCCCATTTTTCTATTCTCACTGATCGGCGGGGTGGTGGCCGATCGCGTCGAGCGCCGGAAGATTCTGCTCGGCTCACAGTATGTGCAGATGACGACAGCGGCGCTGCTGACCATTCTAGTGGCGACTGGCCAGGTGCACGTCTGGCACATCCTTTGCCTTTCATTCATTTCCGGATTCGCCCAGGCCTTCGGCGGGCCGGCCTACCAGGCGCTGATTCCCACGCTAGTCGATAGGGAGGACATGCCGAACGCCATCGCGCTGAATTCGATCCAGTTCAACATGGCGGTGACGATTGGACCTGCGCTAGCTGGACAGGCTTTGGCGAAGTTGGGTGAGAAGTGGTGCTTTGGGCTGAATGCGATTTCCTTCCTGGCGCCGATCATTTCACTCTCCATCATCTCGACTCGATTCCTGCCGGAGAGAACCACCGAGTCGATGTTCAGCAGCCTGAAGCAGGGCATCAAGTTCGTTCGCAGGCAGACCTCGATGGAGGCCCTTATCGTGCTTGCGTTCTGCATGACCGCATTGAGCATGCCCATGCGAACCTATATTCCGGTGTTCGTCAAAGACATCTTTCATCGCGGTCCGGAAACCTACGGCAACCTCCTTTCACTCATGGGACTCGGTTCGATCTGTGGCTCCCTGATTGTGGCAGAGAGGGGCAACCTACGTAACAAGGGCCGGTTTGCCCTCTCCATGCTCATCTGCTTGGGAGCCGGGATTGCAGGTTTTGCCCTTTCGAAGTCGTTGCCACTGAGCTACGCCATGCTGGTGCTCGTGGGCGCCTCCCTGATGGCTGTATTTGCCACGGTGACCTCGCTGGTCCAGTTGATCACTACCAACGAAATGCGCGGGCGTGTCATGAGCGTTTACAACTGTGCATTCCGCGGCGGCATGCCCATGG
>PLKR01000044.1 GCA_003140655.1 Acidobacteriaceae bacterium
GGTGTGTCATCGGCACCTTGATTCCGATATCGGGGAGTCCGACCTCAATTCGCTCCCGGCCTCCGGTACAGTTCCCACGTCAACCGCGATCCTCTCGACATCGCCCGGCAAATATCCGATCCTCTGGCGCGTTGTCGGTTTTACCTTCACCCACCGGGAAAGCACGCTTAAACTGCGCACCATCGTCTTAGGCAGCTATCTCGATTGCACCGGCTGCAACCGGATTCTCNNACGAATTCCGAACACGATTGGGCGTGGATTCTGCACGCGCTTGCCCATGTAAATGGTGTGGTGGAGTGGTGACCAAAGGAGCCTGCAGGGGGGTGTCGTGCACGGGTTTTACGTAGGTATTGAGGGCATGCTCCTGCATTCGATTTCGTGGTGGTGCGAAAACGGTGCTTCGCACCGGATGTATGTTGACACTCCACCCCTTCGAGGGTGCTGCAGAGCGTTCCGGGGCGCTCCAGAGCGACCGGTTCCGAATGAATGACTTGCGGTTTTGAAGGCGCTGCAGGGCGCCCCAAGTTTACTTGCGAAAAGAGGTAACCATGACCGAAGAAATCACATCTGCGAAGAAGAACGGGGCGCAGAATTTCCGGACTCACACTGCCAGCACGAAGGTGACTCAATCGGAGTTGAATGAGCTCGAACGCGCGGCGACGGAGCGCGGCATCCGGCTTGGCGAATGGATCCGCGAGGTGCTCTTTCGAGAGCTTCGCGGCAGCGATCAGATGAACTCCGGTAGCCACATCAACTACGGATATCGACTCCTAGCAGAGGTGGTTGGTATGCGAGTTTTCCTGAACCACGTACTTTCTATCATGTCACGCGGGGAGTGGCTGGACGCTGAACAATACCAGGAAATCCTGCGGCAGGTGAAGGCGAAGAAACATGGATGGGCTCAAGAGCTTTTGGCGGAGCAACCACCAGATACGCACGGATAAGACTCATCGCGACCATTCCCTGGATGCGCGAGCGTAGCCGAGGCGCGGTCTGTGTCAAGGCTCTGNNGCTACGCGGCGGACGTTGTCCGGCCTTGACACAGACCGCTACAGCCTCGGCTTTCTGTCTCCGGCTATCCGGGAATGGCAGAATGAGATGAAGCCGCGCACACCCCGACGGCACTTCAGTATCCAGCGACGTGCAACCAGCGAACCTGCCATTTGTGCGTTGGGGAATGTGCTTCCCTAGAAACGAACATTCCGTACGAAGATTTACACAGTTAGCATGGTAGAAAATGTGTGTAGGTACTGCATCCATGAATTCCGACCTTCTAGGTACCACCCGGATCAAAAAGTCTGCAGCTCACGAGATTGTCAGCGCCGCCGCCGCACAGAGTACCATCGGAAAAAGCTTGTTGAAGATGCCGCTTATCGAGAGCAATGCCGCGACAGTCAACAAAAGTGGCGCGAGAAAAACCCCCACTATATGAAGCGCTATTGGGCAGGCCGGCGATCCGGCGACCGTCTCAAGACAAAACAATCCCTAACGTCCGAACTAAACCGGCTCCTGAAATTGGTAAAGAACAACTCGGCTGTCGATCTTCGTTCGCTGGATGCAAGCATTTGGCTTGTCTCTACAGAAGGGTTCTGTGAAAAGAACAACCTTGCTTCGGCCAAAATCATCATTGTGCAAGGTATTCCACACTTCACGGGCTAGGATCGGGTCAGTAAAGAACATCTCTTTGAACCTAGCTCCGCACCCGTCATATAACTATTACTGTTCGGAGAATCCAGCATTGGGCGTTAAGGCAGTCGCCTTCCGGTTGGCCACGCCGGCCAGCGGTCCGCGAGAGCAGCCATGACTCTTACAGGGCGCCCCAGCACCCATCGCGGGAAATCCGCGCATTCGGACGACTGACAGCCATGGAAGAAACAGGACAACAGAAGCCTTCAGCGTCGGAACAAGGTCATGGCGCAACCCGCGTCGTGGAATACGTCCGCATGTCAACCGAGCACCAACAATACTCAACTGATAATCAACGGAAAGTCATCCAGCAATATGCCGAAGGCCGAGGAATGATCATCACGCGGACATACACGGATGCCGGCAAAAGCGGCCTCCGAATCGACGGTCGAGATGCGTTGAAAGAGTTGATTCGCGATGTGGAGAATGGCCAAGCGAATTTCAGTGCAATTCTTGTCTACGATGTCAGCCGTTGGGGACGATTCCAGGATGCCGACGAGAGCGCCTATTACGAGTACATTTGCCGACGCGCGAAGATTGATGTGCACTATTGCGCCGAGCAATTTGAGAATGATGGCAGCCCCATTTCGACAATCGTTAAGGGCGTGAAGCGGGCCATGGCCGGTGAGTACAGCCGCGAGCTTTCCGCCAAGGTCTTTATCGGGCAATGTCGCCTTATCGAACTCGGATTTCGCCAGGGCGGCTCAGCAGGGTTTGGGCTTCGTCGGATGCTGCGTGACATGACCGGCCAACACAAGGGAGTGCTCAACCGGGGAGAACAAAAGAGCATACAGACGGACCGCGTCATTCTTGTTCCAGGGCCGCCCGAGGAAATGGAGATCGTTCGTTGGATGTACCGCATGTTCGTGGAAGAAAGAATGCTCGAATCAAGACTCGCCAAGATGTTGAACGAACGCGGCATTACCACAGATTTGGGGAGGGCCTGGACTCATGGAACGATTCACCAGATCTTGACGAACGAGAAGTACGTTGGCAACAACATTTACAACAGAATGTCCTTCAAGCTGAAGAAAAAACGCGTTCTAAACCCGCCTGAGATGTGGATTCGTAGCCATGCGGTATTCGAGTCGATTGTACCAGCCGACCTGTTCACAAGGGCGCAGACCATCATTCGCGAACGTAGTCGCAAATACAGCAATGACGAATTGCTCGGCCAGCTTCGCAGCTTGTTGGAGCGCGAAGGCCGTCTCTCTGGTCTTCTGATCGACGAGACTGACGGCATGGCGTCCAGTTCGGTCTATCGCGGCCGGTTTAGCAGCCTGATCCGGGCGTACGGATTGATCGGGTACACGCCCGAACGCGATTACGAGTTCATCGAAACAAACCGTCAGCTGCGCCTGATGTATCCCAAGATCATTGCCGATGTCATTGACAACATTCGCCAGCTCGGAGGTGCTGTGAATAGTGACCCCACCACGGACTTGTTGGTAGTGAATGACGAATTCACCGCAGCTCTCGTTATTGCGCGATGCCGCCAAAGAGACTCAGGAGCGTTTCGATGGTTAATTCGCATGGATGCCGGTTTGAACCCAGACATCACCGTTGCAGTGCGCATGGCCGCCGATAATCAGAGCCCTCTCGACTACTATCTCCTGCCGAGTCTCGACATGACCTTTGAAAAACTGTTGCTCGCCGAAGACANNCACGGATACCGGGGGCCGCATGAACGATACCGCGCCGACCGTTCAGATGATCCCCATAGATCAAATAAATGTCCTCAATCCGCGAAGCCGGAATAAGGTCGCCTTCCAAGGCATCGTGGCCAATATTTCCAGTCTTGGTCTCAAGAAGCCCATTACCGTCGCTCGTCGGATCGAACCCACGGATGGCAAACCATACGATCTGGTGTGCGGCCAAGGTCGGCTAGAGGCCTTCATGGCGCTCGGCCAAGTTGAGATCCCTGCAATTGTGAAGGAAGCATCAAGAGAGGAATGCTTCCTAATGAGCCTGGTAGAAAACATTGCGAGGCGCCAAATCCGCCCGCTAGAGTTGCTCCGAGAAATTGACGGTCTGAAGTTGCGGGGTTATAACACAACTGAGATTGCGAAGAAAATTGATGTTGCGAAGAGCTATGTTGTGGGAATCGCACATCTGTTGAAAAACGGCGAAGAACGTCTTCTTCATGCCGTCGACAAAGGCCGGATACCGCTGTCGGTTGCGATGCAGATCGCGAACGCGGACGAGGACGGCATGCAGCGAGCCCTCTGCCAGGCCTATGAAGATCAGACTCTCCGGGGCCGCAAGCTGCTCACCGTTCGCCGCATCATAGAACTGCGCAAAGCCAACGGCAAACGTTCGACCCCAGGTGTCCGACGTAGAAATAACGGCCTGCAGTCAGCAGAGTCGCTCGTTCGTGTTTATCGTCAAGAAGCCGACCGTCAAAAGCTCCTGGTGAAGAGGTCGCAGCTGACGGAGCACCGGTTGCTGTTCATCGTCTCCGCGCTAAGAAATCTTTTCCGCGATGAGAACTTCATCACATTGTTGCGAGCTGAAGGACTGGAGTCGCTGCCCGCTTACCTTGCGGAAAAGATTCAGATCACCGAAAGGGCTTGAATATGGCTAAGCAGGTTTCCATCGCGTTTAATGCTCAAGGGCTTGTGGTGCCGATCACAAACATCTTGCCACTCAAGCAAGTAAAGCCTGTCATGCGGTCCAGCCAAAAGTACCAGCAGGTCCTTTCTTCCGTCCGCGAAGTCGGCATCATTGAGCCCCTGATCGTGTTCCCACACAACGGCCAGTCCGACACGTATTTATTGCTGGATGGTCACGTGCGGCTTGAGGTCTTGCGGCAGATAGGCGAAACCCATGCGCGCTGCCTAGTCGCGACTGACGATGAAACCTACACGTACAATCGGCGTGTAAACCGGATGGCCACAATTCAGGAACACAATATGATCCTGAAAGCGATTCGGCACGGCGTCTCGGAAGAACGGATCGCCAAGGTGCTGAAAGTGGATGTGGCTATCATCCGACAGAAGCGGGACCTGTTGAATGGTATCTGCAAGGAGGCCATCGAGATCCTCAAGAATAAACATGTGTCGCTAGGAGCATTCGCCTTTCTACGAAAGCTAAAACCAATGCGCCAGATTGAGGTAGCAGACCTGTTGGTGGCGACGGGGAACTTCTCGGTGCCCTATGCAAAAGCTCTTCTGGCAGCCACCCGCTCTGAAATGCTTGTCGATCCTGACAAACACAAAGTAGTCGAGGGCCTGACCCCGGAACAGGTCGCGAAAATGGAAAAAGAGATGGAAGTTTTGCAACGCGATTTAGGGCTGATTGAGGAATCTCATGGAAATCAGGTCCTCAATTTGGTCCTGGCGCGCGGCTATCTGGCGAAGTTGCTCGGCAATGCCCGTGTTGAGCGCTACCTTGGCCAGCACCATGCAGATATCTTTCGCGAACTACAATCGGTCTCAGAGAGTTCTTCATTGGAGAACTGAGGTTGATCCGTCGCGAAGGGAAGCTTCTAGCAAACAAAGGCGTATTTTTGGTTCCAGATTGAGACTTGAGCAAAGAACCCAATTAGGGTACACGCTACAGTTTCTACAGTTTCTACNNCGTATCATTCGTATCAGTTCCGTGGCGCCAGACAGATATCGTGCAGGCTGCTTTGTGAAGGTTTGGCACTACCCGGACGAGCTTGCGCCGCGCGGCCGCTACGCCTGTTCTGTCTCCTACCTCTTATTGTCGAACAACTCCCCGCCAGAATCCTTGGCGCTCCCGGCTGGCTTCTTCGCTGTTTTTCTCTTGGGCACCGTAATTTGCTCCGTAGGCTTGAATGCCGGATGGAAGGGTGCATTCACCTCGATACGAGCGTCGTGCAGAATCTGTTTCTTGCGGGAATGCTCTTTGTCAAACGGGTCATCATTCCAGAAGCAGTCGTCATGCGTATAGATTTTTTTGATGCCCGATTGAATGATTGCATTGCAGCAGGCGAGGCAGGGGAATTTGGTCACATAGATCGATGCGCCCAGAAGCGCGACTCCCATTCGAGCCGCGTTCATGATGGCATTGTTTTCAGCGTGGCAGATCACTCTCAACTTCTCATCTGCATCCATTAGCGTCTGCTCGTCGTCATGAACACCGCGTGCCAAGCCATTGAAGCCTGTTGTCAGTAGAACGTTGTCGCCCGACGCGATAACGGCACCCACCGGACACTTTGGATCTTTCGACTTTATCGAAACAGCTTTGGCGATGTTGAGAAAGTACTCATCCCAACGGTCGACGTGGGCGGGAATAGTGAACCGCTCTTCCTGTGGGAGTGTTTCCGTTATTTCGGGCGGGGTCGGAACTGTTTTAGGAAGTGACATAACAAAGTCCTCCAGCCATCATGATAAGTGGGCCGCCTTCGCGCGAACAAGGTTACCGTAGGGCCCGTTTTCGGTGGATCTCCGTTCGCCCACAGACTTTCTTCAACGCGGCGCGTATTAAGAGCTTGGGTTTCTTGCTTATCTTTACTGTTCCCGCTGATCGGTGCCAGTGCGATAGTCTCTTCGCCTTACAGGCGAATTCAATGTGTTTTTTCCCTTCCGTCCGCCGTCGCTCATAAGGGCGGACTTTCAGAATACGATGTCCGTTTCGCTTCCGCCCGTGCCACCGTCTCAGGTATTGGTATCTCTTCTCCGAGAGGAATAGGTGGGTCCTAGGCACTTCATCAATCTTTGCGCGTGGGCCTTTCCTGTGCTGCTGCCGAAGTCGGCCTGTCTGCCTCGTGGCGCGGTTCCTGAAATAGAGCGTTTCCTCCCTGCCCTCCGCCTTCGTACTGAAGAGATAATTGCCCGGTGTGAAGAGCTTTCTACCGTCGGGAGATTTCACCGTCTTTTGGTTTTTACCAATCTTGAAGCGTTCTTCATTCTTGGTCAGCTAAGGCGTCGGAGGCTTTGGGCCATCCGGATCGCGCGGATACTGGAAATTGATCCGGCCACGANNTGAGCCTTCGAACCAGGCCACTGAGATCGAACTCTCTAACAGTCTTCCCTCTCTTGAGGCGAGAGGGTAGCCGCGTAATCAATTTCTTTTTCTCCAGGACTTCAATGTGCCGTTCAACGGTTCTGGTGCTCACTCGCATTCGAGCCGCGATGACAGAAGGGCGCGGGTGAGGCAGATCCGCTTCGTACCACCAATGAAGCGTGATGTTCGACAAGATCACGAGATCGGTCGCATCCAGCTCCAGAAATCTCTGACAACGAAATAGCACATCCGGGATGATTTGAAATCCTGCATCCGCTGCTGTTCCCCACTTCTGTCGCGACCTCTCCACTACCTCAAGATCAGCCTCTCTTGTGTCAGCCGCTGTCTCTAACGCGGTCTTCTCTGCTTTCGCAAGACGTCCCAGGCGTCGCGGTGGAGCTAACACAATCTGATTTTTGATTTCCGCGTTCATTTCCATACTGTTTTCATTTTTATTGTTTTTCTTTGACGCCGTCAATAAGAAACAGATTCATATTAAGCAA
>PLKR01000083.1 GCA_003140655.1 Acidobacteriaceae bacterium
ACGATGGGGGTGGCGTATTCGGGATGGCGAAATTCGAGGTGCATGCCGCGGCCGACATACTGGAGCTTGAGCATGGAACCTCCCCACGTGGAACCGGCGATGGCGACTTGAACCGGGTCAGGACAGAATTCGGGATGGCCGGAGATGAGAGCGTCGCTGCCTCCGAGGAGAACAGCGGTGTAGCAGTGGTGCATGGTTTGAATGTGGAGAACGGTGGACGGCGGAAGATCGTGGAGGAAGACTCCACCTTCGATTTCCGATTGGATGATGGCGTGGTTGACGTCATCCGCGAGGTTGGGGTGCGGGTTGAACATTACGGGTAAAGCTGCCCTTAGGAGTTTACCGCAAATTGGGTGCCCCGTAGTGACGGAATTGCCATGAAAAAGGAAACTTCAGGGCAGGCACCTCTGGATTGGATGTTGGGAGGAGCCTGGTGGGTGCGAGGAAAGGACCAGCCGCTCGAGATGACTATTCTAATTGGAGGGTAATTTAGGGGACGATGGCGATGGAGCCTTTGGGGCCGACGATGAGGGCTCCGCCGGTGGGGTAGGGGCTTAGGGCGTTGAATTGGATACCGGATTTCTTGCTGGGACTGATGCGAGCGGGATTACTGGGCGGGCGGAAATCGTAGATGAATTTGGAGCCGACGAGGAAGAGGCGGGCTTTGTTCTTCCGGTCGTAGGCTACGGCGGAGTAATAGGACTGGGGGGAAATCCGGGAGAGGGTCCAGGTTTTGCCGCCATCGTTGGTGAAGGCGAGGTTGGGGCCGTCCTGCTCGGGATGCTTGTAGTCGCCGCCGGCGATTACGCCGTGGGTTGGGTCGCGGAAGGCGATGGAGAAGATTCCGGCGGAATCGGGGCCGTGGAGGATGGGAGTGTCGAAGACTTGCCAGGTTTGGGCGCGGTCGGGGGAATAGAACACGCGGGCGGCGCGGCCTCCGGTGGCGAACCAGATGTTGGGGTCGGGGGCGGTTTCCTTTTCTGAAGGCTGATGCTGCGTTGAAGCGCCGCTCTGCCATGTTGGTGTCGGCGGAGTGGCGGTGGTGCGAGCGGCGTGGGCCGTGGCGGCGAAACCAAGATCCTTCACTTCGCTCGGGATGACAAGCGCCGAGGGAAGCGCTGAGGGAAGGATAGCTATGCTGGTGTTGCTGGCGGCGAAGGCGGCTTCGCCTTCGAGAGCGGGCGGGAGTTGAGCGGGTGGGATTGGGGTCCAGGTTTGGCCGTTGTTGGTGATCAGGAGTTCGAATTTTAGTTTGCCGGCTTCGTCGGGGATAGGATCGCCGAGGACAATGCCGTGGGTTGGATCCCAGAAGACCATGGAGTCGAAGAAACCTTTGGGATTTGTATTGGTGAATTGAAGCTGCCAGTGCCGGCCGGCGTCAGTAGTGTGGTAGATGCGGGACTGGTCGCCGGGACCGGCGGACATTAGGAAAGCTTCGTCGGCGGAGAAGGCGGCTACGGCGCGGAAGTCGAGGGCGGCGGCGTCCGGGATCTGGGCGGAGATCCAGGTGCGGCCTGCGTCGGTGGTGCGGAGATAGGTGCCGTGAGTGCCGGAGGCCCACGCGACCTGGCGCGAGACGGCGCTTACGCCGCGGAGATTTTCGGTGGTGTGGGAGGGATGAGTTTGCGGCTTGGGCTGGGCTAGAGCGGTGGCCGCGAGGAAGAGCGTGAGTACGTGGCGCATTAGGAATTGTCTCAGAAAAAATGGGGATCGGTGCCTGAAGAAAGGCTTTGCGCTAAACGGCCCGCGTGCACAGGCAGCGGTTCCGGCACAGGGATCCTTCGACTTCGACATGCGCTCCGCTTTGCGGACCGCATGTCTCAGGATGACAATCCTTAATTTGTGTACGCAGCCGCGGTTACTTGGCCATGAAATCGGCGAAGGTGGCGGTTTTGTTGAAGTAGATGCGGAGGGTGCAACGGGAGCCGACGTGGGCGAAGGCGACTTCGAGCGCGTCGGCGGCTTCGGTCATCTGGTCGGTCTCCATGGTGGCGTGAGCGATGTTCTGTCGTTCGTCGTAGGGGGAGCCAGCGGTGACGTTTTTGTTGACGACGAGGCTCCACTTGTCCCTGCCGGGGATGGGGTAAACGCTATAGGCGCCCATGGGAATGCTGGAACCGGCGAAGCTGAGCGGGGCTTCGGTGAAGAGAGTCATGGGAGCGCCGCCGGGAGCCCACGCCTTGCCGTTGGGGGCTTTGTCGCTCTTGGCGCTGACGGCGTTGTAGTTGAGGCGGACCTGGCGACCGTCGTCGAGATTGCAGGTGGCGGTGGAGCTGGGCGCGGATTGCGCCGAGCCGACGGCAGTGAGAGCGAGCAGAATGAGAACGGCGACGACCAAGCAAGCGCGGAACATGGGAGACCCCTCGGAGCAAGAGTGTAGCGCCGAAACGGGCGGAGTGGAAGAGGATTTGAGTTCTGATTTTTTGGGTAGGAGGGATTAGGGCTTTCCGGGGGCGGCTGTCCCCACAAGAGCATCTCCTACGCTAACAATCCCCACACTAGTAGCTTGGATTGGCCCGTTCGTCGCTGGTCTTCGGTGATGTACTCCGGGGGTGGGTGGGTTGCTACCGTGAGTTGCGAGTACCGGGTGGGCGATACCGGTACCGAGCGAGGACGACGACTCATGGCGACAGCAGCGAAGCTGAAGATTCTTTATGGTGAAGGGGATGCGGAAGCACAGGCGGCTACGGCAGCGGCGTTTGAGAAGGCCGGGCACACGGTGCAGAAGGCAGTGGGGCGAAAGGCAGTGGAAACGGCGATTGGCAAGGGCGGGTTCGACCTGGTGGTATTGGGTCCGACGCTGAGCCGGAATGACCGGCATCATCTGCCGTATATGGTGAAGAAGGCGCTGGCGGGAGTTAGTGTGCTGGTGATGCACGCGGATGGAAGCCGGCATCCTTATGTGGATGCGTGTACCGACACCGGGGCTAGCGCGGAGAATGTGCTGGCGCGGATTGAAGGGATGGCGATTGCGGGAATGTTGCCGGCGGCAGCGGCGGCTGGGCGGTAGGAAGGTAGTTCTCAGTTCTCAGTTATTGGATTGGCGGCCTTTGTGGGCTGCCACTTTTTTTAGCGGATGGGTCAGGAACATAACCACAGGGCACACAGAGAGTCACGGGGTATTCGGATTGATACTTATCTGGGTAGTTAACCGGTGGGATTGATCGGGGCTTGCGGCGCTTGTTTGTCGACTTGTTGAGCGTGGCGTTCGATGGAAGTGGAATTTTGAACGCTGGGGAAGGTTTGAATTTCGTGCGAACCAGGTTGGTAATAGTGGAATTTGTTGAGCGGTCTTTGGGTTGATTTGGTTGGTGGGTTCACGGATTTCTCTCCCACAGGGCGGCTTAGTGGCTTTCTTTTCTCAAGAAACTTCTTCCTGATAAACTTTCGAGAAGCGAATCGGTTGCTGGTACATCCAAGGCGACTGTGCGGGGACGTCCAGTTTGCTGGAATCTCGCTTCGCTCGCTGACAGCCGAGGCGGCTGTCGCTACATAGGGCTTCTTCTTTCTTCAAAAACTTCTGGAGGGTGCTATGGGGGTTAGTGCGGAGTTTTTGCCAGAGTTTGATTTGGAAATGGCGTCGGCGCGGCGGACTTTGGAACGGATTCCGGAGAACAAGCTGGCCTGGAAACCGCATGAGAAGTCGATGACGCTTGGGCGGCTGGCGGGACACATTGCGGAGCTGCCGGGGATGGGAGTGAGCGTGATGCAAAGCGACGCGTTCGATCTGGCGCAGCGGCCGGCCGGGGAACTCGCGCGTAAGCCGACGGTGGCGGAGTCGCAGAAACACGTGCTCGAGCTATTCGATAAGAATGTTGCGGCGGCGCGGGCGGCGATTGCGGCTGCCAGCGATGAGCGTTGGGCNNATGCGGCGGATGATGATGAGTCACGTGATTCATCATCGGGCGCAGTTGGGAGTTTATTTGCGGTTGAATGACGTGGCGGTGCCGTCGGTGTATGGGCCTTCGGCGGATGAAGGGCGGTGAGAGGAATTTATCGCCAATTGAGACGATTGCCACAAATTGGGCGGCCTCGGATAACTTCCGGTTTGC
>PLKR01000280.1 GCA_003140655.1 Acidobacteriaceae bacterium
TTTCGCGCGCGAAAGCGACATCCCCGCTCTGCGTCACATAATCATTCACCGCAATGATGAACAGAGGCGTCGCGTCGGCCGAAGCATACGCGTAGGGAAAATCTTTGAACCAGGAAACGAAATTCGCCCCCTGCGCGATCTCGTGCGGAACTTTTCCGTCTTCGCGCTGATACTTGCTGATGAACTCCAGCGCGGTGCGGGTTGTGGTGTAGTCTCCCGTGGCATTCAGAGCGAAAGATGTCCACAGCGAATCCCGCCCAAAAAACCACGCGAAACCCGGCCGCTGGCTCGTTCCCGAAGTGCGATACCCTGCTACCAACCCTGTGCCCAAGTAAGGATTCGAAACCAATCCCTGGACCATGCTGATCCGCGCCCAGTCGTAAGCTTGCTGCAGAGCATTGTCGGGAAGCTCAAGGTTGACGGTATGCGCAAGATAGCTGCGGTAGTAGTCGGCGGAATCGCGCTGCAGCTGCTCGTATGACGTTGCCAGATGCTCGTAGGTTTTCTGTGCGTCCTCACGACCGGCCACGGAAGCCGCAATCACCAGCACTTTCGTTTCTCGCCCTTTCTTCGTCACGCCCAGGCGAAACGAGGTTTCATCCGACGATGAATAGTTCGTTTCATAGGCCAGGTGAGAATCTTGAGCGGTAGGAGAGCCTACCAGGGCTGAGAACTTCCGGGTTTCTTCTCCGAAGACCACGGCGTGCCGGTTCGCGTCCCATTGCGCATAGGTGCCGCCGATCGCCGCCGGCCACTCCAGCGCGAAGTCGCCCACAAAACCCGCTTCCACTTCGAGCGGTTCCGCGGTTTCAATCTCCAGCAGAATCACCGCGCCCGGCTCCTGCACCGGTACGAACAATGTTTCCCTCACACGAAATGAATCGCCCACATAAATCAGCGTGGCAGATTCAGGACGAACCGTCAGCGTTCGCGCCAAGCTTTCGGCCGGCAGCGCGCGGCCGCCCACGTGGAAGGTCAAATGAAAAGCGCGAAAGATCTTCAGCGGATAGACCCAAGCTTCAAGGCGTCCCGTCTCGTTGCCGAACAGCCCCGCACGCATGCCGACTACCGGCAGAAATTCCCACGTGCGCACCGTGCGCGAGAGTTCCATGCTTGGCGCAGCCTGCTGCGAGATCGCGAACGGAATCAGGAGGGCAAGGCAGAGAAGAAGAAAAAAAGGGAACCATTTATTGCGACGATGTGTGGCAGTGGAATTGCCGAAGAATGGAGACCGCGCTGCTCTGCGATCCATCCACACAGGCCCGTAGCTGGCAAAGTGAAGGTTCACGGGATAGAGAAGCAGGGGCGAATTTTAGCACGAGCCGACTTACGGCTTCTTCTTGTCCGCTGGCAGCGCTGCCCCCGATCCTTCTTTTACGGTGTAGATGGCGTCGACCGGCAGGCCGGCGAAACGCTCCACCAGACCACTTGGCCAACGAATCTCTACCCATTCGATTTTCGTCGCCGCTCCCAGCCCGAAGTGCACCCTCATATCGCTATTGGAAATGTAGCTGGAACCGCTGCGAACTTCATCGACCAGTGTTCGCGATCCGGCTCTTACCAGAATCCGCGCGCCGATTCCATCACGATTCGACTTTGTTCCGACCGTCCGAATTGCGATCCAATGATTCGGCGTGCGGATCTGATTCACCAGCAGACTGGGCGCAGAATTCATGTTGCTGATCACCGCTGACATTCTGCCATCGTTCCACAAATCTCCCACCGCAAGCCCGCGCGACGAAGCGGCAGTCATAATACCCGATCCGGCAGACGCGGAAATATCGGTGAACGTGCTGTCACCGTTATTGTGGTAAAGAATGCGAGGTTCTTTGAAAGTGCTGCCCAAGTGCTGGCTATCGACTTCCGGATACACGTGCCCGTTCGCCAGAATCAAGTCGGGCCAGCCATCATTGTCGAAGTCGAAGAACATCGTGCCCCAGCCCAGATACTGCGTGTACAAACCCAGTCCCGCGGTCGAGGTCGCATCCGTAAACGTTCCGTCTCCATTGTTGCGATACAGGGTCGAAGTATCGTCGGAGAAATTTGTCTTGAAGATGTCCAGATGGCCATCGCCGTTAAAGTCCGCAACGGTCGTTCCCATGCCCGCCTGCTCGCGCCCGTCTTCATTGAAGGCTGCCCCCGCCGTGACCGCGACGTCCGTGAACGTGCCGTCATGATTGTTGCGGTAAAGAATGCTGGGCGTGCTATCGCAGGCGACATAAATATCCGGCCAGCCGTCTTCATCGAAATCAAGGGTCGAAACGCTGAGCGAATAATGTCCGTCGGTGCGGTCGATGTGCGCCTTGGCGGTAACATCTTCGAACGTGCCATCCCCCTTGTTGTGGTAAAGGATATTCTTCGCGCCGGGCAGTCCGCGCGGGCCGCACATCACGGGAACTCCCTTCCACACACAGTTCGCACGCTGCCCCGGTGCGGGAGCGGTGGCCAGATCAAAGTCCACGTAGTTGGCTACCATCAGGTCGAGTTTGCCGTCACGGTCGTAATCGACAAAGGCGCAGCCCGAGCCCCAGGCTTTTCCCGAACCCACAACCCCAGCTTTCTCGGCAACCTCGGTGAAGACGCCGCCTTCGTTGTGATACAGGCGGTTCTTTCCGTAATAAGTAACGTACAAATCTTCCCAGCCGTCGTTGTCATAGTCTCCGACGCAAACGCCCTGGCCCCAGCCGGTTGCGGTAAGGCCGGCTTTCACGGTCACGTCGGTGAAGGTGCCATCCTGATTGTTACGATAGAGATGATTGCTCGGCGCTTGCCCGGAGGGCAATCCCTCCAGCCTCGTTCCATTGACCAGAAAGATGTCGGGCCAGCCGTCGTTGTCGTAATCGAAGATCGCCACGCCTGTGCCGGTAGTCTCGATGATGTACTTCTTCGTTTCGACGCCGCCGAAGATGTTCTGCATGGTCAGCCCGGCTTTCTCGGCGACGTCGGTGAAGTTGGCGATGGGCTTGGCGGGGATGGGGGTCTTCGCTTGTTCGCCCGGACAGAACGAAATCAGGAATAGCAAGACCGAGGCTCGCATTAATTTGAGAGCACGGCTGAAGGGCAAACAACACGTGAGTTTCAACGGCATGATCCGGTTTCCGAATGTTAGGTTGGTTCACTGACAGCGGTGAACGCCGTTGAGAAAGATTCTATCGGCCAATTTGCGTTATCCTCGGAAGCGCGTCAAAAGCAGCATGAACAGCTTTAATCAAGCCGTTTAGAATAAATCNNGCCGCATTGCGGTGGCCTCGCCGCAAACCAAGTCCGCGGGTGGCGGAACATCCACAGCATACCAAACCGGGCTCGCCGCAATGAGCCGCGGTGACTTGCCGGCCGCTCGCGATGCTTTTGAGAAAGCGGTGAAACTCAGCCCGCGCAATCCTGACGCCCAGAACATGCTGGGCCGGGTGTTGTTACAGCAAGGCGAAGTGGATGATGCCATCGTCCACTTCCGCACTTTGGTCAGACTTCGCCCTTCTCTTGCCATCGCCCATTTCTACTTCGCGCAGGCGCTCGAAACCAAAGGCCGGCTCGACGACGCGGTTGCTGAGTTCCGTCGCGCCCTGCTGCTTGCTCCCCAGCAGCCGCAAGCTCATCAGGCACTGGGACGCGCACTCAGCTTGCAAAACAAGACTGACGACGCCATCGCGGAATTCGAGCAAGCCATTCGCCTCGCACCCCAGCAACCGGAGTTGCATGACGAGCTTGGGTCGCTATTCGCACAGCAGTCGAAGTTTGCCGATGCCGAAAGTGAATTCCAGGAGGCTTTGCGACTCGACCCAGACTATGAACCGGCCTATTTCCATCTCGGTGCGGCACTCTCCAGCCGGGGTGACACGAAAAAAGCGCAAGAGATGCTGGACCACGCACTGCAGCTCGATCCAAAAGATGCGACGGCCTGGTATTACCGAGGGGTCGTACTGGAGGCAGAAGCCCTTCCCGACGAGGCGCTGCGGTCCTACGAACATGCTGTCGAACTGCAGCCCAATGTCGCGCCGGTGCAGATGCGCTTCGGCCTTCTGCTGCAGCGGCGCGGCGATCTGGAACGCGCCGTGGCTGCCTTCAGCAAAGTGGTGACTCTCACTCCGGGCGACGCGGAAGCTCACAACAATCTCGCACTTGCCCAACTGCAGCGCGGAGATGCCGATGCAGCCATAAAGGAGTTTCAGGAAGCCATCCGCCTTCGCCCCGATGACTCCGGTTTCCAGGGAAACCTGGGCACGGCCTACTTACAGAAAACGGACTTCGCCGCCGCAGTCTCCCAGTTTCGCGTAGCTCTAAAGCTCGATCCGGAAAAAGCGAGCTTGCATCACGACCTCGCTCTGGCGCTCAAACTTTCAGATGATCTTCCCGCTGCCATCGCCGAGTGGAAGGAGGCGATTCGCTTCGATCCGAAGTTGGCGGACGCTTATTACAGCCTGGGAGTCACTCTGTGGCAGTCCGGAGATTTTCCCGGTGCGGCGCAACAGTTGCGTCAAGCAATCCAAATTCGGCCGGACTACGCCGAGGCCTACTACACACTGGGTACGGTCTTGAAACAGATGAATAATCTGCCAGAGGCCGCAGAGGCCTTGCGCCAGGCGATTCGACTCGATCCCGATTTCGCTGGGGCCCACACCACTCTGGCAGCAATTCTGCGCCAACTGGGCGACAGCGCCGGTGCCGCCGCCGAAAGCAAAGCCGGCGCCGAGATCGTCGACCAGAAGAACAATCTGCAGGCCGCGACGTTCGCCACCAACTCCGGCCGCCGATTGCTCGGCGCTGGCGACCTCGATGGAGCCATCTCTCAGTTCCGCACCGCGATTCGCGTCATGCCCTCCTACGCGCTGGCGCACTACGAACTCGGCTTGGCCCTGAGCCAGAGAGGTCTAAAGGACGAAGCNNGGCGGGGAATATCGAAAAGCCGCCGAACTCGACCCTCATCTCGTTCCCCCCTCCCCGCAAAAATGAACACTTCAGCCACGGATTTCACGGATCAACACGGATCCGATTCACACAGGTCAAGGCCATGCCTTGGAGGGAGCTAGCTTCCGGGGTTATCCGTGGCATCCGTGAAAATCCGTGGCGAAAAATCCTAGTCGCCCCGCTTGCGCACGGCCAAGAGATCGGTGATCACAGGAACTCCGTGCGTCACCTTCACGTGCAGCAGCGCCTCAAACGGCTTAACCTCGCCGGACTTCGAAACACCCAGGCGCCGCAGGAGTTCAGTCAGAGATTCTTCGCGGCAAACGTACTCCGCAGCCGCCTGCGTGCCAACGGTAGTAGTTCCGGCCAGGATCAACATCGAATGCGCTGGGTCCAACCCCGGCTTTAGGCCGACGACCGCGTAGTCCTCGCTCACCGACTGGCTGGAAGGGCTTGCCAGGAAAACCTGCGACTCCCCGGCTGCCGGATGCACGTTGATCACTTCCATGTCTCCCGTGCGAGGTCCGGAATTCACTCTCTGAAAAACGAATTCCTGCGTTCCTGGGATCTCCAGCAGAGTCAAATTCTCCGCCGGGGAGCCGATGAAGATCAGATCGTTGTTCCTGACATCATCCAGGGAAAACAGTGCCCCACGCTTCACCCGGAGTTGGCGGTTGAGGAGGCCGAAAACCCGGTCCAGTTCGTGGATCGCCAGGACCTCGCCTACCCCGGTGTAATGATCAAGGATCACCTCACGCGAATCGGTGGACGGGTTGAAGTAACGCATGTTCGTCTGCGGACGTCCTACAAAGTTGGCGTTGCTGAAAATCACCCACGGCGGCTGCGGGCCCGTCACGAAGCGATTCCAGAACACTTGGTAGACGGCCGGAGCGGATTCCTTCGCGCCAGACTGAATCCGGCCACGAGCCGCCAGCAGCAGAGCGCTTGTCAGCAAGGCAGCCGCCAGTAGAAACGAGAGGGCCACAACTGCGATCGCCCAGCCACGGTTCGAAGGCTGCGCAGTAGTTCTCCGCTCGACTCCCTCACCCCTCGGAGGGACCTCAGTCAACGCGGCAGACAGCGTGCGCCCGTGGAAGGTGAGTGTGTACGATCCCTTGGGCAGCTCCACCACGACGGCGTCATCCGGCCCCTCGTGAGAGTAATACTCTTCCAACTTCATGCGCAGGCGTCCTGCTTGCACTCGGACGGTCGAGTCGCTCTGCGGATCGAATCCGCCAGACCGGCCCAATACCTCGGTCGCGATCTGGTATTCCTTGAGGGCCACGCCGGGATGATCCAACGAGTGCTCCGCGAGATAGCGGAGCAGCTTACACAAAGATTCAGAGCCCCGCAGGCTATGACTATTTATAAGTTTATCTATTTGCTGGAAGCATTGCTCCCGCCCGGCGACGAAACTGCGTGTTAAAGCCATGTGACAGAGGAGGTAACGGCTTATCTATCTTGCTGCAACGCCAGTACTTTACACCCGGTAACCCTATAAGACCTAATGAAACTTAATCCAATAGTGTTTTTGTACTAGGACTTGCAGGCTACATAACCTAAGGATACTTCTGCAAGATGTTTTTGGGGAACCTGTTTCAAGCGCCAGGAGGAAAGTTCATGAAGAGGTCAGGTCTTGCGGCTGTGGCAGCATTCGCGCTTCTCTGCGGTCTTTGGACGCCAATCGCATCCGGCCAAGCGGTTTTCGGCAGCATTCTTGGTACGGCCACTGACCCTTCGGGGGCTGCCGTTGCCAACGCGAAAATCAGAGTGACTAGCCAGACTAGGAGCACCGTCACTGAAACCACGTCCAACGAGAGCGGCAACTACGCGGTGACGCACTTGATTCCTGACGTCTACTCGGTCCATTTCGAGGCGCAGGGCTTCAAGAGCATCGAATTCAAGGACATCACCGTCTCGGCCGATACTGGCACCGACATCAACGGACAGTTCCAGGTCGGCTCCGCCACGGAGCAGGTTGAAGTGACCTCGGAAGCCCCGCAGCTCAAGACTGATCGCGCGGACGTCGCCGTTGAGTTCAATGCCAAATTTATCGAGGACCTGCCCGTCCTGAACCGCAATTTCACGAACTTCGAGCTTTTGACCCCAGGCACCCAAAAACTTGGATGGTCTCATGCCGCGACGGAGAACCCGCAGGGCGGCGGCCAGATATTCGTCAATGGCCAGCATTTCAGTGGAACCGGGTTCCAGTTGGATGGCACTGATAATCAGGATCCCATCTTGGGCATTATCGTCATCAACCCCAACCTCGACTCGGTGACCGAAGCCAAGATCACCGCGGCGGATTTCGACGCAGAGTTCGGGAAAGCAATCGCCGGGTTAGTCACCGTTCAAACCAAGTCAGGCAGCAATGACATTCACGGCAGCGGATTCTGGTATCGCCGCACCGATGCAACCGAGGCTAAGGATCCGTTCACGGAGTGGGATGCAGAGCCGGGCGTTGCAGCCAGCCCCGTTCCCAGCAGCAAGTGGCAGCAGTTCGGTGGAAGCGTGGGCGGCCCAATCATCAAGAACAAGCTGTTCTTCTTCGGCGATTACCAGGCTACACGGCAAGCCAGCGGCGTCACCAACTTGATCACCGTTCCGACGGCAACGGTGTTGGCGACTTGCAACCCTCTGACCAACACAACCGGGTTCTGCGATTTGAGCGACTATCTGAATCCCGCAGCCGGCTATAGTACCGGCGGGCAGGTTTACGCACCCGGGACGGGCGTACCGTATGCCGGAAACTTGATTCCGATCGGCGACATATCACCGCAAGCGGGCAACATCCTGGCAGAGTTCCCTCAGCCGAATAACGCAGGTTCCAACGCTGGCACTATCAACAACTTTCTGGCTTCCGGCTCGGGCCCATACAACCAGAACGCTTTCGACGTGCGTATTGACGATTCGCTGAAGCCGACGGTTCAACTCTTCGGACGTTATAGCCTCGACTATTTCAGCCTTTCCGGCAAGGGAAGTCTCGGGGCTTTGGGTGGGGTAGGTTTCGGCCCGGGCGGTCTGGCAGGAAGCTCCATTATTCACAATCACAGTTTGGCCGCTGGCGTAACCAAGACGTTCAGCCCGACTGTTCTGGCGGACTTCCGTTTCGGCTATTTCAAGTACAACCCCCACACCCACAAACCCGATGAGGGCTCAACGCCGATGACCGCCTTCGGAATTCCGAACGCGAATCTCGGCGACGCCTTCACCTCCGGGCTTGGCGAGTTCGACTTCAACGGCAACAACGGCGGCACATCCGATGCGTTCGGCGATGGACTGGGTATTGCCCGTTGCAATTGTCCCCTGATTGAGAGCGAACAACAATTCCAGTTTGTGACCAACTGGACCAAGACGCACGGGAACCATACCTTCAAATTCGGTGCGGACGTGCGCTACGCCGAGAACCTGCGCGTTCCGAGCGACTCCAATCGAACAGGCGACTACGACTTCAAGGACGCGACTACCTCTAACACGGGCGCGGGCGGGTTGGCTTTGGCCACATTCCTTCTGGGACAGGTCACGAATTTAAGCCGCTATGTCAGCACCAGCACCAACGCTGCCGAAAGGCAGCATCGCATGTTCTACTACGGGGAAGACAGCTTTCGCGCCACCCCGAAACTGACGATAAACTACGGTTTGCGCTGGGAGGTCTACTTCCCGGAATATGTGAACGGCACGCAACACGGCGGATTCACCAACATCGTCCAAGGCGTGGATCGTGTTGCTGGCATTGGTGGGATCGGCCTCAACGGGAACATCGGGAACGACTGGCACGCTTTCGCTCCCCGCCTTGGCGCCGCGTATCAGTTGAACCAGAAAACCGTAGTTCGCTTGGGATATGGCCGCAGCTACGATATGGGAGTCTTCGGGTCAAACTTCGGCCACGCCGTCACCCAGAATCTGCCGGTCTTGGCGGCCCAATCGAACGCAAACAATAATCAATATCTGCCGGCCTTCACGCTCGCAGCCGGGCCGCCAATTTTCGCATTTCCCGCAATACCTTCGAACGGTCTCTTACCTCTCGCGGGGCCGAACTGCTTCTTGTTAGATACATCGCAGTGCATCCAGCCCCACATTCGACCCACTTCCCAGCGCTTGCCCTATGTTGACACATGGAACGCGACGGTCCAGCGTCAAGTCACCAGCACGATGACTTTGGAGGCAACGTACCTCGGGAACAAGGGCACCCACGGCTTCGTCGGGGACGGTCCGACCTATAATGTCAATCAGCCTCGGCTTGGCACGGGCGTGGACGGGAATGTGGTCGGCGGCGTTATAAATCCGTGCGTGGCAGGGGGCGGATGTAGCTTTATTGCCGATGTCCCTCAGGTGCAGCGGCGTCCTTACTACAACGCGTTCACCTATCCCGGCTTCACCGATACAACAACCGGTTTGCCGCTGACCTGCTGCTTCACCGACCAGGGCAATTACCTCGGCAACGATGCCAGCAGCACCTATGAAGCGCTAACCCTCAAATTGGATAAGCGCTTCTCGAAGGGCCTGCAGTTTCTCACCTTTTACAACTTTGCGCATTCCTATCACTACGACAGCGGTTTCTATGCCGACCAGAAGTCGGTAGCGTACGGGCCAGATGACAATATCCGCAATCACCAGTGGGTATCGAATCTGCTCTATGAGTTGCCCTTCGGCAAGGGTAAGTCGTTCGCCGGTGGCGCCGGCCGCGGTTTAGATGAGGTTATCGGCGGCTGGCAGATTGGCGGGACCTTCAACTGGGCGGGTGGCCTGCCCTGGACGCCCGGCATGTCGGGCACGGTTTGTAATCTGGAGCAAGACACCGGCGTGTGCCGCCCAAATAAGGGCCCGGGATCGTTCAAGGTTGGAGCGGGTAGTTTCGTCCACAATGCGTCAGGCCACTACGTGACTTTCTTCACTCCGGTCACAGACGTCGTCGACCCAGCGACTGGGATCGCTAGTCTCCCAAGCGGCAACGGATTTTCCGATCCTGGACTCGATAATATCGGGAACCGCGGCTATGACAGTTTCCGTGGCCCGCGATTTTTCGGGGCGGATGCATCGATTTCCAAAAACTTCCCGATCACGGAGAGGGTAAAGTTCCAATTCCGCATGGACGCTTACAACGTATTTAACCATCCCATCCTCGGCTTCAACAATAACCAGGGCGGCAGTGGCCTGTGTATCGATTGCGCCAACAACGGCAGGGTCACGGATATTGAAGCTGATGCCTCCCCGGGTTCGCCCAATGGAATGCGCCAGCTTCAGTTTGGGCTGCGCTTGACCTTCTAGTCACGAATATGCAGTAGTCTGCCTTCGAGAGGGAGCCGCCACGGCTCCCTCTTTTCTTGTCGCGCATACAATAGGACCGGCATTGTCAGGCTAGGCGAAACAGGTTAGACGTAACATGATTCGATCAGGATGGCTGGACAGACGCGCGGCGGCGGCATTCCTTTCTATTATCGTGTGGTCAGTCGCTACCTCAGCGGCGCAGAATCCGACCGTCGATCACGCTACTCCCGCCAAAGTTTCCGGCCGAAGCGCTTACGTTGGCAACCAAGCATGCGCCCGGTGCCATTCCGCGATCTATGAGTCTTACCAGCGTACCTCGATGGCGCGCGCCAGCGGTCCTGCGATGGACGGCTTCATGCCAGCGGAATTCACTCACAAGGAATCCGGCGTACACTACCGCATCTACGCCGAGAATGGACGCGCCTGGTTAAGCTTTGACCGTCCCGGCGATCCTGAAGTTCAGGGTAAACGCGAACTCCTTTATTACATCGGTTCAGGACGCCGTGGCCTCAGCTACCTCTTTGAGACCGACGGATTCCTTTTCGAGTCTCCGGTAAACTGGTATGCCAACAAACAAGTCTGGGACATGGCCCCCGCCTACCAGACCGCCCGCGAGATCCCGCTGAACCTTCCCGCTTACACCAGCTGCCTGCGTTGCCACGTAAGTGGAATGCAGCCTCCGGTGCCGGGCACCGACAACCGCTATCCCGAGCCTCCATTCACTCACAACGGAGTGGCTTGCGAGCGGTGCCACGGCCCAGGAGATTCACACGTCAATGGCGGTGCGATCGTCAACCCGGCCAAGCTGACTCCCGCGCGGCGTGATGACATCTGCATGCAGTGTCACCTGGAAGGCAAGGCCGCCATTGAACGCCCGGGACGTCACGTATACGAATTTCGGCCTGGGGATGCACTCTCCGACTACGTCCGGTATTTTCTTCTCGTCGACGCCAAGGGGTCGGGGCTGGGTGCTGTGAGCCAGGTGGAAGCTTTAGCGCAAAGCGAGTGCAAGAAGAAATCGGGCGACGCCATGTCTTGTATGAGCTGCCACAACCCGCATCAGTCGCCCACTTCAGAAGATCGCATCGCGTTCTATCGCGGCAAGTGCCTGGCCTGCCACGGCGCGGATTTCGCAACCAAACATCACCCGGATCGCCCCGATTGCGTCGCATGCCACATGCCGGCATCGGCCAGTACCGACGTCGCGCATACTCAAGTCACCGACCATCGCATACCGCGGCGTCCCCAAATCTCCCCTCAATTGCTGCAGAATGCGGAAGAGACGTCGTCCTCTTTGCCCCGCCTGGTTCTGCCGCGTCTGGTTCCGTTCCCCGATAACAAAACTGAGCCCGATCCGCGAGATCTTGCCCTCGCTTGGGATTCAATCGTGGAGAGCGGAATGTCGGTGGCCGAGCCTCAGGCGCGAGAACTGCTTTCCAAGGCCGTGAAGCAACTCCCGGATGATCCCGCCCTTCTTTCCGCACTTGCTTATGCTGAACAACGAAGAGGATCGACCGGGCGCGCCCGCGAGCTCTACCAGAAGGCTCTCGCGCTGGATCCAAGCCTGGTCGATGCTGCAACCAATCTCGGTGTGATCGAAGCGCAAGCCGGAGATCTGCCGGATGCGATGAAGCTCTGGCAGAATGCATTCCAGCGCGCCCCGGCCAGAAGCAGCATCGGACTCAACCTCGCGCGGGCGTACTGCGCGGCCGGGAAGTTCGGTGAAGCTCGCACCTTTACACTTCGCGTGCTGGAGTTTAATCCCGATCTGCCTTCGGCGAAAAAGCTGCTGCAGTCGCTGAGCCGTTCTACGGCAAGCTGTGGCCCTTGACGCAAAGATACTCATGTGGGGACAGCCGCCCCGGCTGTCCGGCGAGCGAAGCGAGGCGGGCTCTTCGTCACCGCGACCCTTGACGGACTCAGGCGTTGACGGACGGATGGAGTGTGGACAGCGGAAGCACGCAGTCCTAGAATCTTAGTTGGGCTGGAGGATGCAGAAATCTTATGCGCAGCGGCAGCTCTGCATTCCGGGCAAATCGTCTCCTGCTGGCTGGGATGCTTCTCATTTGCCTTTCGGCTCCCGAACAGGCGTTAAGTCAGCAAGGTGCTTTTGATCTCGACGGCAAGCCTGCAAATCCTTTCGACGCGGCTTCCGGCAAGATCGTCGTGCTGGTTTTTATTCGCCGGGACTGCCCAGTCTCCAGCCGTTACGCCCCGGTCATTCAGCAAATCAGCGCGCAGCATGAGCGTGATGCCAGTTTCTGGCTGGTATTTCCAGACAAGGCCGAGACCCCTCAGACGATCCACAATTATCTCCGGGAGTATGCCTACCGTTTGCCGGCGCTGCGTGATCCAGAGCACGCGCTCGTCAAGCTGGCGCAAGTGCAGATCACGCCTGAGGTCGCGGTGTTCAACCGCAGCCATCAACTCCTCTACGACGGAAGAATTGATAATTGGTATCTCGATCTCGGCCGGTCGCGTCCCGCGCCGACCACGCACGAACTTGCCGATGCCATCCAAGCGGCGCTGGGCGACAAAATACCGGCTGCGAACCAGGTCAGGGGAGTGGGATGCTATATCTCAGACCTGGAATGAACTCCTCGCTGCAGACACTGACGTGGTCGCTTTCGCTCATCGCCGCAACGGGCGCCATGGGAGCGGGTTTTGCGAAGTCGCACGGGCTTTCGACATCCGTGTTTTCGACATCACGGTCCGCCACTGCCGATTCTCCTGTGACTTTCAATCGCGACATCGCTCCCATCATTTTTCATTCCTGTTCCTCTTGCCACCACCCAGGCGAAGCCGGACCATTCCCGCTGCTGACTTACTCCGATGTCAAGAAACATGCTCGCCAGATTTCGGACGTGACCCAGGCGCGAACCATGCCTCCATGGCTACCCGAACCCCAGAAGCTGAAATTCGCCGATGAACTTCGCCTGCCGAATGAGCAAATCGATCTCATCCAGCGCTGGGTGGCGCAAGGTGCGGTCGAGGGCGACTCAGCCGATCTGCCGCCGCAGCCAAAGTTTACCCAGGATTGGCGCCTCGGAACACCCGACCTGATTCTCACGGCACAGAAGCCCTTGATCCTTCCCCCGGAAGGAACGGATACCTATTGGAATTTCATCTTCCGCCTTCCGATCGAGCAAACCCGTTGGATGAAGGCAATCGAAATTCATCCCGGCGACAAGCGCTACGTGCACCACGCAAACATTCTTGTCGACCGCAGCGCATCCTCGCGTCAGCGCGAGGCCGAACCCGGCGCCGGTTTTGGCGGAATGGAGATTCGCATTGAGTCGCAGGTCTTCGACCCTGACAGTCATCTGCTCTTCTGGAAGCCGGGCACCGTTCCCTACCTCGAACCCGACGGCATGGCATTGCGTTTAGACAAGGGCACGGACCTCATTCTCAATACGCACATGCAACCCTCCGGCAAGCCCGAAATCATCCAGCCTAGCATCGGCCTCTACTTCACGCCGCAGCCCGCGACAAAGTTGCCCATGCTGCTCCAACTCGAGGACGACGTCAAACTCGACATTCCACCCGGCCAGAGGGATTTCCAGATAACCGACCAGTTCGTGCTGCCCGTCGACGTCGATCTTCTGGCCATCTATCCGCATGCGCATTATCTCGGCAAAGACATCCAGGCCTCCGCGACTCTGCCCGACGGCTCGAAGAAAATGCTGATCCACATTCCGCTCTGGAACCTGAGCTGGCAGGCAGTGTACCGCTACGCCGAACCTGTCTTCTTGCCCAAAGGCACCACCGTGGCCCTACGCTACGTCTACGACAACTCCGCGGATAACCCTTTGAACCCGAACCATCCCCCGGTTCGTGTACGAGCGGGCAATCGTTCGAGCGATGAAATGTGCCACCTCTGGCTGCAGGTTCTGCCAATCCACTACGACGCCGCGCAGGGCGATCCCCGCATGCTGCTGCAGGAAGCGTTGGCGCGTCACAACATCGAAAAAGATCCCTCCGACTTCGAAGCGCACTATAACCTCGCCGCGATGCTGCAAGCCGCGAGCAAGCTCGATGATGCCATGCGAGAGTACGAAGCCGCGCTCCGTCTTCGCCCCAACGATGCTGCCGCAAACAACGCCATGGGAGCCGCATTGCTTGCCTCCGGCCAGCCCGGTAAGGCGGTCGCATACCTGTCGCAGGCCCTGACAACGCGCCCCGATTACTTCCCTGCTCGCTATAACCTGGGAAACGC
>PLKR01000334.1 GCA_003140655.1 Acidobacteriaceae bacterium
GACACTAGCGGCGCATGAATATTGGCCTTTTCGGCGGCACCTTCGACCCCATCCACCGCGGGCACCTGGCGCTGGCGCGCGCCGCGCGTGAGCGTTGCAAGCTCTCGCGCATCCTCTTCGTGCCGGCCGACGTTCCGCCGCACAAGCAGGGCCAGCCGCTATCGGCCTTTCCGCATCGCTATGCCATGATTGCTCTGGCCACGGCGCAAGAAAAAGACTTCATACCCTCGATGCTTGAAGCGCCGCAAGACCTTGATGCAGGCGGACCAGGCAAAGGCAAGACGCGCGTGGCGAAACCAAACTACACCATCGATACCGTCAGGCGACTCAAGCAGTCGTGCAAACAAGCAGACCGGCTCTTCCTGCTGATCGGCATCGATGCCTTCGCAGACATCACCAATTGGCATCAGGCCGAGGCCCTGTTTCGTGAGTGTGAGTTTATAGTTGCCAGCAGGCCAGGGTATTCGCTTGCCGACGTCGCTAACGCGCTGCCCGCGAGCCTTCGCCCGCGGCAGGAAGTGACACGGCCGTTTCAAAAGCAGGCCGCCACGGGGGACCTAGTGCTGAAGGGCGTAACCATCCATCTGCTCGACGAGGTCTATCAGCCGATTTCCTCCACGACAATTCGCGAAGCTGCGGCCGCCGGCAAGCCGCTCACCCGCTTCGTGGAGCCTGCTGTCGCGGACTACATCAAGAAAACAGGACTGTATAAAGCTCGTTAGTCGTTGGTCATTCGCCAATTTGTTTTGCCACCGCGGGCTTACCATCGACGAAGCGCAGTGAAGCAGTCTGTCATTTACAATGAAAACTCCGCCCAGGTTGGGCCAACGGCAAAACGACTAACGATCAACGACTGACCCTTTGCATGAAAAAAAGCGATTTGAAGCAACAGGTAACGGCGGCTATTCAGGCCTGCCTCGACAAGAAAGCGGAAGAACTTTCCATCCTGGAAATGGAGAAAGGGTCGGGAGCATTTACGGACTATTTTGTACTGTGCAGCGGCACGAACCCGCGGCAGGTCCAGGCCATCGCGGACGAAGTGGAACTACGCTTGAAGACGGCGGGCGTGCGCCCGGAGCACGTCGAAGGTTATAACCAGGGCGAGTGGATTCTGGTCGACTACGTGGATTTTGTCGTTCATGTTTTTTCCGAAAAGGCGCGCAAGTTTTACGATTTGGAACGCTTGTGGAAAACGGCTAAACGGCTGGAGCCCGCGGAATTGACGCCGAAGACGCGGACGAAGCCAGCGCCAAAGACAAGGACGCCGCGCAAGCGTACTCCCGCAGCCGCTACACGCCGGAAGAAAGAGTAGTCTCGTTGTCGGCTATCTTCCGTGAAGATCAAAATCGCGTGGATGGGAAAGACGAAAGAGCCGGCGATCCAGTCGCTGACGGACGAGTATGTGAAGCGGATCTCGCGTTATGTGCAGGTGGAAGGGCTGGCGTTGCGGGATGAACCTGCACTTCTGCAAATGTGCGGCCGTACGGCACCCGACAAAGCGAAGAAAATGAGCGCTGGGAAGTCGACGCTGGTGCTGATGGATTCGCGTGGGAAACAGTTCTCGTCCGAAGAGCTGGCGCATTTTCTGCGAGACTATCAGAATCGCAATCCGCTGCCGCTGGTCTTCGCGGTGGGGCCGGCCGATGGATTCAGCGAAACCGCCCGCAGCGCGGCGCAGCATACGATTTCGCTGGGCAGGATGACACTGGCGCACGAACTGGCTCGCGTGGTTTTGCTGGAGCAAGTCTACCGGGCGTTCACGATTCTGAAGGGCCATCCCTATCATTCGGGGCATTGAATCGGCGCGGACCGCAGCTTGTACCTTTGTGCATTGCTCTAAACTGCGTGCCCACCTAAATTTATTTAGGTAGACTTCTTATGTATCGATATCTTGGCATAACAACTGGAGAATAGAGTCATGAGAGATGTGATGGAACTGTTGCGGGCGAAAGAACAAGAGTTGGTGAAAGTGAAGCGGCAAGTCGAGGCTCTGCGGATTGCGGCGCCGCTGTTGGGCGGAGAACAGGATCAGGCGCCTTCGACCGGGCCTGCGATGGTCAAAGAAGCGAACCGTTTCGGGTGATTCCTCCCGCACTTGCTTCTAAGGGTTTCTTTCCGAACCGGCAGAAAGAATGTTCAGGATTTCTCTCGCGAGATCGCCTGCCGGCTGGTCTTCCAAGTTAGTGAGCACAACGACGCCGGCGCGCTGGTCGGGCGCAATAACGAAGGCGGTGCTCGTGCCCTGTTGGCCACCAGTGTGGCCCACGCCGGCGACTTCGTGCTCGTTGTGTTTGCCCCACCCCCAGCCCAGGCCGTAAGTGTTTTGCAAACCGTCGGAGGGCTTGAGCGGAGTCCACATGAGATCGCGGGTGGCGCGGCGGATTAACTTGTCATTCAAAATGGCGACCTCGAACCTTGCCATGTCTTCGGCGGAAGAGAGCCATCCGCCTCCGGGGATTTTATAGCTGGAGTCGAGGAAGTCGGAGTTGCGGACGGCGCCCGAGTCCTTTTTCTCGTAGAAGCGAGTGCGATAAGGGATGATTGCGAACCGATCATCCGCCTGGGTCTGTTCCATTTGCGCCGGAACAAAAACGTTTTGGCGCATGAAGTCAACATACTTCGCTCCGGATGCGCCTTCTATTACGCAGCCGACCAAGGTGTAACCCTGGGTCGAGTAGTGAAACGCTGTGCCTGGCTGGGCTATGAGGGGATCATCCTTGAAGAAATTGAGCCCGGACTGGATGGGATCGTCAAAGTGTTTCGTGTTGCCGCCTTCGAGGTCCTCTTGGTTTTCGCCGGATTTGTAATGGCGAATTCCGCCAAGATGTCCAAGCACCTGTCGAGTCGAAATGGGCCAGGGTTTTTGAGGAAATGCAGGGCAGTATTTTTGCACGGGAGCGTCGAGATCGAGCTTGCCGCGCTCCCAGAGTTGCAAGGCGGCGGCGGTGAGAGGTTTGGAAATGGAGCCCAGACGGAAGAGCGTGTGTTCGCTGGCCGGGACGTTGTTCTCAAGATCGGCGAATCCGAATCCTTGAGCCCACTCGTATTCACCGTTCTCGACGACGGCGACAGACAGGCCGGGGACATGAGTGGAAGCCATGAACTTGAGGATGGCGGCCTCGATCTGAGTGCGCTTTTCAGGAGCGAGCTTAGAATCCTGAGCGATGCAACGCGGAGAAACCGCGGAACACAGCGCAATCACAATCGCGAGATGAATCCAGTGGGAGCAGCGCAGACGAGCCGATTGATTTCTGGTCAGTGTCATGAAGGCTTCCCGGAAGACGAGGATTCATTGTAGACCACCGACCGGGCGGCCAATTGGAAGGGATCGCAGAGCAGCAGCGACGATTGAGCCTGGCGTCGGCCTACATTTGCACGTCTTTCACATGCGTAGCGATATACCAAGTATTTCCGAACGGATCCGTAACGCCTGAAGTCCGGTCACCATAAGGCTGGTCCGCAGGTTCCTGAATCGATTTCGCCCCCGCCGCCAACGTCCGCTGATATACCGCGTCGCAGTCCGGCACATACATATAGAACATCGACTGCATGGGCTGGTAAGGCCCGTGTGCCTCGCCCATCTCCATGTAGGAAGTGCCGATTTTCAGCATCAAATGATGGATCACTCCATCCGGCGCCGCGTGCCGCCCCAGTTCCGCGGCTCCGAAGGCGCGCTGCAAGAAGTTCATCACCGGCTCCGCACGCAGCGGATGCAGATATGCCTGCACATCGGGCGCACCTTCCCACTTGTAGGTCGCACCCTTGCGAGTGGCGATGTACCAGTGGTTGCCAAATGGATCCTTCACGGCCGCGCCGCGCTCGCCGTATTCGTGATCCTGGGGCTCGCTGATCGAAGTCGCTCCTGCCTGCAAAGCCCTCTTGTAGGCCGCGTCCGTGTCGTGCACATAAATGTGCAAGGCCGCCGTGGCCGGCTTCGCGTGGAACGGCTTACCCGGAATCCCGCCACCCATCATCAGCATGGTGTCGCCGATGCGCGTTTCGCCGTGAATCCCGCCCGCGCCGCCAATCGCGCGGAAAGTTTCTTCCGCGCCAAACACGTTCTTGGCGAACGCGAGCATCGCGTCCCCGTCGGACGCGACCATGTAGGGCGTTACCGTTCGGTAACCCGGCGGAATCGGATTCGCCCGATCCTTGCCTTCCTGCTCGTCGTCTTGCGGAAGTTGCCCACCCTCGGGTCCGGTTGTCATCCCCTTCATCCGCCGGTGCATCTCTTCCACCGACATTTCTTCTGTCACCGTGGAGATGTTCCACGTGTAGCCGAAGGGATCAAGAAACCTTCCCTCGCGGTGACCGTAGAACTGATCTCTGATCGGCAAAGTAACCTTCAGCCCCGCAGCCACGGCCCGCTTCGCGAAGGAATCGACATCTGCAACGAGCAGGGACAACTGCACCGGCGAAGAGCCCAAAGTCTCGGCGCTGAATCTCCCTCCCTCCGGCCACTCTTCGGAAAGCAGGATCGCCGAGTCGCCGATCATGATCTCGGCATGCGGGATTGATCCTCCCACGTCGAAGCGCATTGTTTCCTTCGCGCCAAAGGCTTGCTTGTAAAATTCGATCGCCTTGGCTGCATCTTTGAAAGTCAATCTTGGTGTCGCAATCGTGCGAACGGAGACAACGGGTTCAGCGACGGTGGCCATAGTCTTTTTCCCTTCCAGTAATTCGGATTTAAGTCGTGTCCTGAATGTTTCGCGCGGCAGATCGCGCAAGTCCGCCGCCACTCGCACCAGCGGCTCGACGTTAGCATCCACCTTCGCGGGCTTGCCGTCCGCCCGCGCGAGCAAAGCGTCTACGGCTCGGTTCAACTGCTCGATCTGCTTTGCGTCGTTGTTTCGTGGATTCAGAGAGCGCTTAGGCATCGGCACCCTCCATGCGCGCCCGCAGGCTGCTGAGGGCGCGGAACTGCAACTGCTTTACCGCGCCTTCGGTCTTGCGAATCTTCCGCGCCACTTCCTTAATGCTTTTCTGCTCTACGAAGCGCAGCATCACCACTCGCCGCTGTTCCGCTGGCAATGTATCCACCAGTCGAAACAACGTTGCTCGCCGCTCCACTTCTTTGAATTCCACTCCGCTCGCCGGGGCCGATTCGATCTGCTCCGGTTCGTTCGCAACGTCCTCGCGGTTCTTGCGCTGCCACCGATCCGAAATCAAATTCGCCGCAATCCGGAAGAGCCACGCCGCAAACGGGATCCCTCGCCATTCAAACCGCCGCAAGTTAGCCAGCGCATGATGAAATACTTCCGAGGTCAAGTCCTCGGTTTCCGTGCGATCTCCCACCCGCCGCACCACGTACGCATAGACCCGCTCGAAATTGTTTTCGTAAAGCTCCGCAAAGCGCGCAGGGTCCTTCTGCGCCGCCTCGATCAGAAGCCGCTCGTCCCCTTCTTTCCTCAGAGCCTTCAACGGATTCTCCGCGCGGAGTAGTGTTACACGGGGATAACGGCAGGAAACAAGAAAAGTTACGGCAGAAAATCGAGCCTTACGCCGGTACCGGGCTTTCCGCGTAATACAAATCCTC
>PLKR01000396.1:0-514 GCA_003140655.1 Acidobacteriaceae bacterium
CTTACGTGCGGGCTAACGAAGGACAGGCAGGTTGCTGCTCCAGCAGTCGGCGACGATGAGCCATACGCCGAGACGGCGCCAGGCTTTCACGTACTTGCCGCGGTCGGCGAGGATGGTGCCATCGGGTTGGCGGATTGCGACGGTGTAGCGGCCGATCTCCATGGCGAGGTCGCCGGAGGATTCGACGCGGACGGTTTCGAGGCGGAGGTCTTCGTATCCTGCTTCGCCGATCTGACGGAGCAGACGCTCTATTGCATTGGGGCCGTAGGCAGGGTCGTAGTGCGGCGCCATGAATACGCCATCCTGCGCGAAGAGAGCCGCCACCTGGTCATAGTTACAGGTGTTGAAAGAGGTGACGAAATCCTGAGCCAGATTGCGGATCATGGACTCAACGTCCAGGAACGGACGCGAGTCCGCTAGGGAACTGGAATAGGGCCGATACATCTACTACCTCCTGGGGGAAGGCCAAGAGCGGCGTCCAAGGCCAGATGGATTGCGCTCTTCCAATGCAGAG
>PLKR01000396.1:554-3265 GCA_003140655.1 Acidobacteriaceae bacterium
CGAAACGAGTGGATGCGGCTCCGGGGGCGGAGCGGAGTTTGGGGCATCCGGAGCGCTCTTGTCCGAACTGTTCGGCGGAATTGGAGGAGAGCCGGTGCAAGTTGAGCTCTCCGGGGTGCGGATTTTATTTGAGTTGCTCGGATTTTTGTTAAGCAGACTGTTTTTCCGACGGTGGAAGCGGGTCCATCTGACACGCCGGGTGATCTCCGTCTACAATGTGAAGAGAGTAAATTCTTCCTGGTCATGGCGAGGAGAGAGCGATGCAACGCAATGCGAGCGCAGTGTGGAAGGGCGGACTGAAGGATGGGAAGGGAACGATTTCGGCACCCGGTGGAGTGCTGAAAGACACGCAATATTCGTTTACTTCGCGGTTTGAGAATGGGCCCGGGACGAATCCGGAGGAGTTGATTGCGGCGGCGCATGCGGCGTGCTTTTCGATGGCGCTTTCGGCGCAATTGGGCGGGGCCAATCTGACGCCGGAGAGCATCACCACGAACGTGACCCTCACCATGGAGAAGCTGGATTCGGGGTGGACGATTACCTCGAGCCACATCGATGTATTGGGGAAGGTTCCGGGAGCGGATGCGGCCGCTTTCCAGAAGTATGCAGAGGCGGCGGAGAAAGGCTGTCCCGTATCGAAGGTGCTGAACGCGAAGATTTCGATGACTGCGAAGCTGGGGTAAGACGGGCTTCTGACGCTCGGCTTTCGGCGGCTGGGTAGTTGCGTCTGTGGTTTGACAGCCCGTGGCAGGGCTGTAAAGATAGAGGGGTTGGTCTTCCTGACACGGCGGCCTTAGGGCCGCCGCTGCATTGCAATTCAGATTGCCATCGTGGCGGAATTGGCAGACGCGCATGGTTCAGGTCCATGTACCGGCAACGGTGTGGGGGTTCGAGTCCCTTCGATGGCACCANNTCCCGCCGCTGGTTTGTTCGGTCGATTTCGCTTGCTGCCGCTACCGCGATGTTTTCGAAAGCACAGTTCGCATTGACTGTCCCGCAGGCCACTCCAAGCACCGCAAGCCCTGCGGAATCGGCTCTTGACGAGAAACGGATGCGCGCACTGGCGGCGTGGACGGCACTGACGCTGGAGACGCCGAACCCGGTTCCGTACGGAGCTGAGATCGTACACAGCAGGAACGGCGAAAGCCTGATGCGCGCCACGAACGCTGTGGGTCAAGAACACGACCCCAGCGCGCACGCCGAGGTGCGCACGATCAGGCTGGCATGCAAGAAGCTTAACTCGTATTCGCTCCGAGGCTACACCCTCTTTACTACGTGCGAGCCTTGCCCGATGTGTATGGCCTGCGCTCTGTGGGCTCGTCTTGACCGCGTGGTATATGGCGCGACCATCGCCGACGCGGCCCAGTTCGGCCATCAAATTCAGATTCCTGCGACCGAGGTCGCAAAGCGCTCCGACATGACCTGCGTCGTCGACGGACCCGTAGAGCGCGATCTTTGCTTCTCGCTCTTCACCCACCCAAAGATGCAGAAAACTTTCAAGAGATGGAATTCCGAGAAGCCCTAAGTCGACGGTGAAAGCAGAAGGGAATTTAATCGTCACACTCTGCAGGCGTGCGTCCTTTCGCGAGCGCCCGCAGTCCCGTACACTCTCTGCATGAAAAATCTTGTGAATGTCACTTGCCGAGTGGGGTTCCTGCTTCTAGCGCTGTGCGGGGGATGCGCGGCGCAGAAAGTGGCCATCACCTTTGATGATCTGCCACTGAATGGATCGTTGCCGCCGGGAGTGACGCGGGCCGAGACTACGAAGAGTGTGCTGGCGATTCTGAAGAAGCGGCACGCGCCTCCGGTGTATGGATTTGTTAACGCGAGGAAGCTTGAGGGAAGCGCGGATGGTGCGGAGGCGCTGAAGCTGTGGGCGGCGGCGGAGCCGATGGGAAATCACACTTATTCGCATATGGATCTGGAGCAAAACACGGTCGAGGCCTTCGAGCGGGAGATCGAGGAGGACGAGCCGGCGCTGGAGTTGCTGGAGGAGAAAGATAACTGGCATTGGTTCCGGTATCCGTATCTGCGCGAGGGAGATACGGTGGAGAAGCGGCGCGGGGTGCGGGCCTATTTGAANNTTGAACACGGCTTCGGAATTTCTTGATTTGGGGCGGGAGCAGGCGAAACTGATTTACGGGCACGACATCAACTACGTGCTGCTGATGCACCTGGGAGCGTTCAGCAGCACGATTCTGCCCGAGGCCCTGGACCTGCTGAAGAAGAAAGGATTCAAGCTGGTGACGCTGGAGGAAGCGGAGAGCGATGCGGCGTATGACGGCGATCCGGATGTGGGGTTGCATGACGCGGGGACGTTCCTGGATCAGTGGATGCAGGTGAAGCAGATCAAGTATCCGGAACACGCGGAGAAGCCTTACAAGGAGATCGAGAGCGTCTGCCGGTGATGGGCGTTTCGATTCGCGAATCATTCCTTCCCGTATAATTTAGACACTCTTTATGCCTGTTTCTCTTGACCAGATTGTTCGCACCACGCGCAGGAAAGTGGCTGAAGCGAAAGGTGCCGCCGATCCGCAGGAGCTGGAGCGGCGGGCGGAACAGCACGTGCCGCGCGGGTTTCTGCGAGTGCTGCGGGAAAAGAGCCGAGTCGGCGTGGCGGTGATTGCAGAGTTGAAGAAGGCGTCGCCGTCGAAGGGATTGATCCGGGCGGAGTTTTGTGTGGAGGAGTTGGCGAAGGAACTGGAGGCGGC
>PLKR01000396.1:3325-6626 GCA_003140655.1 Acidobacteriaceae bacterium
TGATTGTGGCGGCTTTGTCGCAGACGGAATTGACGGGGCTGGCGCTGGGTGCTCGCTCGCGGGGGCTGGACGTTTTGTGCGAAGTGCATGATGAGGCAGAATTGCAGCGGGCTTTGGATGCTGGGTGCGATTTGATTGGGGTGAACACGCGTGATCTGCGGACGTTCAAGGTGGATGCGGAGACGGCGTTCCGGCTGGTGGAGCGGCTTCCGAAGAATGTGATGAAGGTGGCGGAGAGCGGAATCCGGTCGGGAGAGGATATTGCGCGGCTGCGGGCGGCGGGGTATCAGGCGTTTTTGATTGGAGAATCGCTGATGCGGGCGCAGCGTCCGGGCGAGGCGCTGCGGGGGTTCGTTGCTAGCACCGAGTTGCGGGTACCGAGTGGGCGATGAGCGGATTCTGCGCGAAGTTTTTACTTATTGCAGACAACTTTGTATATGACTTGGGTGAAGATTTGTGGGATGACGAATTTAGAGGATGCGCTGACTGCGGTTGAGGCCGGGGCGGATGCGGTGGGGTTTGTGTTTTATGAGAAGAGTCCGCGGAACATTACGGTGGAGGCGGCGCGGAGAATTATTGAGAAGCTGCCGGAGAGCGTGGAGAAGGTGGGCGTGTTTGTCAACGAACTGCCGGAGCGAGTATCGGCGGTTGCGGATGACGTAGGCCTGACGGCAGTGCAGTTTCATGGGGATGAATACGAGAACCCTGAGAAATACGCGATCAGCCTAAAGGCGTTCTTTTGTCTCCCGGCAGCTGAGACCATTCAGAAATGGAAGAACAGTGTTTTCTTCACGTTTCAACATTTTCCGAATCTTGCTGGCGTGATGCTGGATTCCGGTACACGCGAGGCTCGCGGTGGTACGGGAAAGACGTTTGCCTGGGGAGAAGCGCATGGATTTGTTAAGACGACGGGCACGCTCCATCCCGTCGTGATTGCCGGCGGGTTAACGCCAGGGAATGTTGAGTGGGCCGTCGGATTTCTGAGTCCATGGGGAGTGGATGTGGCTTCGGGAGTGGAGGCGCGGCCCGGTAAAAAAGATCCGGAGAAGGTGCGGGCGTTTGTGAAGGCAGTGCGGGAAGCGGATCGGAAGGCGAGTTAGAGATGGCTACGGTTGCAAGAACAATCAAAGTCAAAATCCCCGCCCTCTCGCAAAGAACGCGAGAAGGACGGGGCACCCAGCGCGTTGCTGTTCCCGCGAGCGTTCCCGGGCGGTTTGGGGTTTATGGCGGACGGTATGTGCCCGAGACTTTGATGGCGGCGCTGGAGGAGTTGGAGCGGGAGTATGAGAAGGCGAAGCGCGATCCGAAATTTCAGAAGCGGTTGGAGGAGTTGCTGCGGACGTATGCAGGACGTCCTACGGCGCTGAGTTTTGCGCGGCGGCTTACGCAGAAGTTGGGTGGGGCGAAGATTTATTTGAAGCGGGAAGATTTGTTGCACACTGGCGCGCACAAGATCAATAACTGTTTGGGACAGGCGCTGCTGGTGGAGCGCATGGGCAAGCGCCGTGTGATCGCGGAGACCGGCGCGGGGCAGCATGGCGTGGCTACGGCGACGGTCTGCGCGCTGCTGGGATTCAAATGCGTTGTGTACATGGGAACGGAGGACATGCGGCGGCAGGAGTTGAATGTGTTCCGCATGCGGTTGCTGGGAGCGGAGGTGCGCGGAGTGGAGTCGGGTTCGCGGACGTTGAAGGATGCGATCAACGAGGCGATGCGCGATTGGGTGACGAATGTGCGGACCACGCATTATTTGTTGGGGAGCGTGCTAGGGGCGCATCCGTATCCGACGATGGTTCGGGATTTTCACCGCGTGATCGGGCGGGAGGCGCGGACGCAGATTTTGAAAGCTGAGGGGAAACTGCCGGCGGCAGTGATTGCTTGCGTGGGCGGGGGATCGAATGCCATCGGAATTTTCTACGAGTTCATAAAGGATAAGAAGGTTCGCTTGATCGGCGTGGAGGCGGGCGGGCGCGGCGAAGGGCTGGGCGAACACGCGGCGCGGTTTCGCGGAGGGTCGCCGGGGGTTTTGCAGGGAACTTACTCGTACGTACTCCAGGATTCCGCGGGGCAGATTGCCAGCACGCATTCAGTTTCGGCGGGATTGGATTATCCGGCGATTGGGCCGGAGCATGCGGCGTTGAGAGATACGGGGCGGGCGGAGTATGTTCCGGCGTCGGATGCGGAGGCGCTGGAGGCGACTACTTTGCTGGCGCGAACCGAAGGGATTATTCCAGCACTGGAGTCGGCGCATGCGGTGGCGGAGGTTTTGAAACGCGTACCGAAGATGAAGAAGTCGGATGTGGTGCTTGTGAATATTTCCGGGCGCGGGGATAAAGATATTGGGATTATGCGGGAGAACCTGAAGCTGGATTGAATCATTGAGAGATTGAGCCATTGAGTCAATCTCTCAATGATTCAATGACTCAATCTTTTATGCCTTTATCTTTTTATAAGAAGCCGGCGCTTGTGGTGTATGTGACCTGCGGGGATCCGGATCTTGCGACTACGCGGGCCGTCGTGCTGGCTGCGATTGAGGCTGGTGCGGATGTGATTGAGCTAGGTGTGCCGTTCAGCGATCCTGTGGCGGATGGTCCNNGAAGTTCTGCATGGTAGCGCGGCATGCGGGTGTGGACGGCGTGCTGGTAACGGATTTGCCGGTGGAAGAGGCAGGCGAATATTTGCGCGCGATGCAGGTGCATGATCTGGCGCCGGTGTTTCTGGCGGCGCCGACTAGTCCGGATGCGCGGTTGAAGCGGATTGCGAAGGCGTCGCGAGGATTTGTGTATGCAGTTTCGCGGACGGGGGTGACGGGAGTGCGGCAGCAGTTGGCGGACGATGCGCAAGAACTCGTGCGGCGATTACGGCGCGTCACCAAGCTGCCGATCGCGGTTGGGTTCGGGATTTCGAATGCTGAGCAATTTGCCGAAGTCGGCAAGTTTGCGGATGCGGTGGTGGTGGGCAGTGCGATTGTCGAAACGATTGAGCGGAATCCGGGGCGAGAGGCTGTGGCTGTGGGAGAATTTGTGGGGAAGCTGTCAGCTACCAGCCAGAGGGCTTGAATACGTCCCATTCTGCAAGAAACTAGAAACGCGGGCCGGTGATAGAAATGCCCTGCGGGGCTAGCCGCGGCACAAGCCAGCTATGGATCCCCTCGGCTTCGCTCGGGGCAGGCTCTTCGACTGCGGTTGTGCTTCGCGTTCGCGAAGCACAACCTTCGCTCAGGATGACAGGGTTGTCATAAGAACCTCATGGACATCGCGGATTGGCGAAAGAAGATCGATGAGCTTGATCGGCGACTGGT
>PLKR01000004.1 GCA_003140655.1 Acidobacteriaceae bacterium
CAAGACGGTGATGTCCGGCTACCTGGACGACCCGGAGATGACGGCGAGGACGATCGTGGACGGCTGGCTGATGACCGGCGATCTCGGCCATTTCGACGCGCGGGGGCATTTGCACCTCGTCGGACGAAAAAAAAATATGATCGTCACGGAAGAAGGCAAAAACATTTCTCCGGAAGATATCGAGGGTGCGTTTGACAGCTTGCCAGTCAAGGAAGTATGCGTATTCGCCGCGGATTACATCTGGCCACGACGCTCGATGGTCGGCGAGCGATTGATTCTGGTGATTCATCTCGAACNNAACCGAGTCAGAATTTCACCGCAGAGTTGTGCCAGGAAATTGTTGAACGCAATAATCGACTCCTGAACTTCAAACGCGTTCACGGTCTCGTCGTTTTCGCGGAGGATTTTCCGCGTAATGCCTCGCAAAAAATTCTCAGAGACAGCTTGAAAGAACGTCTGGCGGTCCTCGATCGTGCGACCGTGGTCCAACCGTTGTAAGCTCCAGCTTTACGTTTGCGCACCGGAAAGCAGTTGCACCGCATGGAACGCTTCATCGCCATCGTCAATCCCGCCGCGGGCAGCGGCCGTGCGGGCAAACTCGCCGGCCGCAAGCTGGCGGAGTTGCGCGCGCAAGGGCTGTCGATTGACGTGATCGCTTCCAGCGCCCCCGGACACGCCGCGCAACTCGCTCGCGAAGCGTACGCACAAGGCTATCGCCACTTTCTGGCCGTGGGCGGCGACGGCACCGCACATGAAATTCTTAACGGCGTTTTCGCCGATGGCCCACCGCAAAGGCGCGTGTCTCTGGGCTTTCTTCCCTTTGGTACGGGCAACTCTTTCCTGCGCGACTTTTCAAAAGATGGCGCTGCTGCTTCCGTGGCGGCTTTACTCGGAGGTCGTTCGCGTCCCATCGATCTGCTGCGGTTGAGGCACACCAAGGGCGAAATATATTCCTTCAACCTGGTCAGCGTGGGATTCGCCGCGGATGTCGCGGCCATTGCAAATCGCAGGTTTAAATCTTTGGGGCATCTCGGCTATCTGGTGGGAATTTTTGTGCGGCTGGCGCAGCTACAGCGCCGCGCTTTCCCCCTGCGCAGCGACGACGAAGTTAATTGGGACGACCGGCGTTGCCTATTCCTCAGCCTCAATAACAGCAAATATACTGGCGGCACCATGCTGGTGGCTCCGGATGCCGATCCCGCGGATGGCTTGATCGAATTTGTGCGCTGGGGGCCGATCGGCAGGCTAAAACTGCTCTGGCTGCTGCCGCGGCTCTACGACGGAACGATCACACAACATCCCCTCGCGTCGCACAAGTCCGTTCGCAAAGTGGAATTCAACGTCGGCGAGCCGGTCGACGTCACCATCGACGGCGAAGTCTTCACCATCGAAATGCGCGTGCTCGAAATTCTGCCCGCCGCGGTGGACGTTTACATATGAAGTCTTTATGGGAGACGGTACGCAGCGGACTGCTCTGGGCCGTGACGCTGATCCATTTCTGGACGGCCGTGCCCCTGCTTATTTTTCTGACCATTTTTCTCGATCCGCGAAAGCACGACTGGCTACAGCGCGCGCTGTGCCGTCGCATTGCTTATTTTTCCGGCGCTCGGGTGGTGGCGCAGCGTGCGCCGGGCTTTGATCCCCAGCGCACCTCATTTTTCATGGTCAACCACGTCAATCTCTTCGATCCGTTCCTGCTGTACTGCGCCATCCCGCAGCACGTGCGGGGCTGGGAACTGGAATCGCATTTCAAAATTCCGGTTTACGGCTGGCTGATGCACCGGTTTGGCAACGTCCCGGTCCCGGACGTACGCCGCCCTGCGGACTTGAAACGCTTGTGGCGCATGACGCGCGAGGCCCTCGACGGCGGCACCAGTTTGATCATTTTTCCCGAGGGCAAGCGCACGCGCGATGGCCGCGTGGACGAATTTGAAGATGGCGGCTTCCGGCTGGCGCAGCAACTCGGTGTACCCATCGTTCCAGTGACCTTAATCGGATCTTTCGAGCACTTTCGCACGGGCCACTGGATGCTTCGGCCACACGTGGTAACCATCGTGCTTCACGACACCATCGAGACCTCAGGATTGAATAAGGAAGACGTCCCCGCGCTGCGGGACAAAGTCCGCGAAATTATCGCTGGTCCGCTGAAAAATTCCTGACGCGGTAAAACCTACTGCGCGAGTTTAATTCCCGGTAGCGTCCGTCCTGCGCGCGTTTCCTGCCACGTATAGTAGATACGGTGAATCACCGTGATGGTGGAGATAACGGCGATCACCCACAACACCGGACCCATGCTGCCGAACAATCCGCCGATGATCAGCAGCACCAGCCGTTCCGGCCGCTCCATGAATCCAACTTTGCATAGCGGAATGAGCGACTCCGCTCGAGCTCGCGCATAGCTGACCATCACCGACCCAGCGGTGGCCACCGCGGACAACACTACGTAAGGCGTACGCCCGCTCACCGAGTAATACACCAGCAGCCCCATGTATAGCGCCATATCCGCATAGCGATCCAGCGTGGAATCGTAAAACGCGCCGAACGCCGTCACGCGCTTCTGCCGCCGTGCCACTTGCCCATCCAGCATGTCCAGGAAGCCGGCGAAAAAAATAATCAGCGCGCCGGTACGGAAATTTCCAACCGCAAAGCTTGCGGCCGCCGCAAAATTCACCAGCAAGCCAAAAAAGGTGAGGACGTTGGGATTGA
>PLKR01000319.1:0-12747 GCA_003140655.1 Acidobacteriaceae bacterium
ACCGCGATCAGAAGATGCCGGCCGGGCCTCTGTGTCCTATTGTTGTCTTCCAACATATGCTGCGCGCAGCCTTTATTAGAAAATCTCGACCAGCAGGTGAACGATAACCAAACTTACCGGTGTGATGAAGTCTAGATATTTCCCCAAAGCGGTGAACCCCAGGTAAACGGCTAGTATTAGGAAAACGAAGGTCAGCAATACCCCAACCCGCATGACTCTTTTCTTAGCTGACCTGAACAACCATAAAAAAAAAACCGCGATTCCCAGATCGATCAGGACAGCGAACTTCTCTGATACGGCCGGCCTGAAATCATCCCTCAACAACGCCTCCACGTAATTTGCGTGAAGATAGAGACCCGGTAACGGACCCAGCGGACTGCTATGCTGATCGGCCGTGGCGCCGCGCCCTTTGCCGTAGGCGTGCCACGTGCCGCCGAAGATTACCACGCGATTGCGGCACTTTTCCAGAGCCTGTTGATCTCCCAGCAGAAATTGCTTCGCCGTTACGCGATCGTGTTCCCACGCGGCATCTGTTAGAAAGCCACCATAGACGAATTCGTTATCGGCCATTGCCTTGGCTATGACCGGATCCTGCTTCGTGTGATCTTGTATGTGGGCGGCCTCTTCATAAGAGTCCACAATTGCCAGCGCGAAGGAGTCCAGCGAAGCTGTGGACTTCTCATCTACTTGCCAGGCTGTCGTAGCCAGCGGTATCTGTCGCGGATCGCTGGGAAGATTTACGTACCCCGTTCGAGTCCCACGCGGCAGTTGGTCATCTCGGAAGATGCTCGGTTCCTGCTGCCATTCCCCGCTTTCGTTCGGTACGAGCCCAGTGGCCAAGACGACGACCCTGTTCTCTCCCGTGATCTTTCCAATGGCGTTCAAGAAGTATTGGTTGTCACTATCACGGATTGGGAAATCACCCGGCACGGAGGTCGGGCTACCGATCTTTATGTCAAAGGCCACCACCAATGCCCCGTAATCTGCGGCCAGCAACCCTAAGTCGCCCAGAACCGACCGGTTTGTGGGTGTAGCACCGGAAAGAAGCGGCGACCAGAACGAGTCATCATCGATTTGTACGAGAGTCACATAGCCCACTCTTTTTCGGTGCCAGTCGAAGTTCGAGAGGAGTTGGTGAACCTTGAGTTGTGCCGTCAGAAGAAACGGTACCTGTTCCTCGACCCAATGAAAGTTATAAGCCCACAGCAGCATTGCCCCAAGGACGACAAGGGTCTTCCACGAAAAGATATCCTTTGGCGCGGACATAACGCTTTCCTTGTTCATGCCCGCTGTACAATGTTTTTCGCCGTGAGCCAAGCGAGGACGACTGGGACCTGACATGAACGACTCTCCGCGGCGGCTTGGATAGATTTCCGTTTGCTGCAAACCCACAATGTTCATTGCTTCGGGAGAAGTGGGAGCAACCGACTGCGGAATCTTGCCCTTCAACTGTAATTCAGTCAAGGACAAAATCGGTGTCGGCCAGCGTTTCCGGCAGATGTGTAGCCGCGAGCGGGCTGCAACAGCCTCAGTGGGGGCGCACTCTTCTGCCCACGGTCCGTCGTGTGTATCTCGCAAGGACACTTAGCGACCGTCGCAATGGAGCTTGATTCACCTCTTGGCCGCTCAAGTTCTGGCACACCCTCAAACACGTTAAACCCACCCGCTCTGCCGCCCAGATGCCGAGAGAGGCACGATCAGGATCGGCGGAACCCGCACCACTAGATAAACAGGTTCTGCGGAGAGAGTGGGATACGAGGCCCGGCAAGGGCAAATCTGCCAGTGTTACGGGTAAATTTCACATACAACGGTGTCGTTTTTCGGAAGTCAAGAAAAGGGAATCCGATGAACATCTACCAGATGCGTCACGCGATTCTTGCCAAACACATAGGTGAGCGGTTTACTCCGGCGCAACTCAAGGCCGAACTATTGGCGACGTATCCCAGCGTCAAGCCTCAGAGTGTCAATGCGCCCGATTGTTTTTACTCCGACCGCAAACGTGCGGGTTCCACATGTCCGGAATGTGGGAAGCTCGGCGGGTTTGCAGTGAACAGGGATGGCATCGTGGACATGGGTGAGAGTGGCTGGGGAGGTATCTCACCCGTCTATGTACCTACCGGGAACACCCGCAGTAGCGTCGGGCCTTCGACCCTAACGAATCCGATCGCGCCTTTCCGTGGGGTTTACGGACAGAGAATCGGAAGGCCGGACCGACTTGGGTGCTGCGGCATTATGTGACGCGTCAGTCGGACGGCAAACGCGTGGAGCACAAAATCCCGATAGGACTCGTACGCGACCTCAAGACCGAAAGTGCGGCTTGGGCCGAAGTGGAATGTCAGCATGTATCCCAACAAATCAACGAACCAACCCCTCGCGGTCGCATCACTTTCTCTGACATTGGTCACCACTACATCAAGAGCGAACTGCCCGAGCGGGCATCCTCGACGTCATCCCTGCACCGCCATATCATCCATGATTTCCTGATTCCGCGATGGGGAAAGAATGTCGCAGTGGGCATCAAACCGCTCGACGTGGAGAATTGCTTGAAGTCTCTCCATGAAGAATTGGGGTACGCCAATCCCAGTTGCGCCAAGATTCGTCAGGTAATGGTTTGCGCCTGCAAGCATGCTCAGCGACACGGTTTGATACCGCGCACTGAGGATGCCAATCCGATGAGATGGGTCCGCTGTAAGACGACTAGCGATTATGAGCCGATTATCCTCACTCCCAGGCAGGCTTTTCGCTTGGTGGAAACCTTCCCTATCTTGGAGCGAACCTTGACGCTGTTGGCGGCGGCAACCGGGCTTCGCATCAGCGAGTGCCTAGGCCTTCAGTGGCAGGACTTGGATTTTGTGCATCAGCAGATTCATGTAAGGCGCACGTGGCTCGGGGGCCAAATTGGTAAACCCAAGACCAAGGCCAGCAGCAAGCCCGTGGTTATGGGCGCACTGCTAGCCGACATTATCCGGCAGTGGCAGAACGAAACCTCTTACTCAAAGCCACAAGACTGGGTCTTCCCCTCTTACAGATTGCATGGCCGTAAGCCGCGCACGGGTTCCATCATGGCGCAGGATTATCTGCGTCCGGGGGCGGTAAATATGGGAATACTCGCAGAAGAAGATCGGCGTCGTTTCGGCTTCCACAATCTCCGCCATTCCTTGGCATCCTACTTGGTCACCCAGACAAAAACTGACGTCAAGACCGTTCAGTCCATGCTGCGGCATGCCGACATCGGCACCACTCTGGACATCTACACGCACGCCATCAACAAGGACAAGCTGGTGGCGCAGAATCAGGTGATGGAGGCCATGATGCAGCCGGGGCTGGTGAACTGAGGACGCTGAGTCAGGGCGCGGGGCTACCTTTCACAGACACCTTGCCCTTTTGCCCCTTCTTTCCACCGGAAGGTAGCGGAGCGGATTTTGCCTGCTTTGCCGCTTTCTTGGCCCGCCTTCTTGATTCAAAGTGGACGTCGCCTGTTTCGATCTGCCTCGCTCGGAAGGTGTCATACCATTGCTGGGGCACCCGGTCGGCTTCGTACAGTTCTTGTATTGCCACCGTTGGATGGACGAGTAGCACATACTTGTGCCGCTGATTGCCGATGTGCTTTGATCGGATGAATCCGAGATTCTCAAGTACCTTCATGCGTTCTTGCCAAGTGCGCACTCCTCGGGACCCCAGATAGCCAGCGGCGTAAGCGTGGTCAGGCTCCCCGGACATCTCGACAATGCCGTTATCGATGTGCCTTGCCAAGAGTTCGAGGTAAACCTTGGTAGGATCAAGAGCTCCACTCAAGTCCTTTTGGCCCAGCAGTCCAAGGACAAGAGGTAGGGTCCTTGGCGCTCGGAACCAGCCTTTTTCATTGTCCCCGGTCCACGCATCGTCGTTTTTCCAATATTCCCTACGAAGTGATCTGCGACGGCCTGACGCTCCCGTCAATTTCTTGTCTGTCATGTTGGTATCTCCTTGGATCGGGTTGGCCGCGATGCGCGCCTTCGCGGCCAAGCCTTCGGAAATCAGTCGCCGTTACAAAGGGCCTCTGCGCTCCGATGCTCAGATACTAGGTAAACAGCCCAGCAGCATCAATGACTTCGTTTCGGCGATTCACAAATGGTTCACTCGATAACGTCGCGAGCAAAAGGAGCAAGCTAGCGATTTCTCGCCACTATTGTACATGAAGCAGCGATTTATCGCCACAACCAATAAGATTGACCCCTTCGCAGGGGCCGATTTACGGGGTTCGGGGCGGGGTGGCGGGGGTTCGGACGTCTCCCTCGTGTCCGTGTGTCGCGGGTATCAGGGGTGTCCGTAGTATCCGAGTTTGAAAAGGGGTGGGGGTGGGGAGGGGAGACTGTCCCGCGTCTTTGCGTTTGCCAAATCTGCGCCGATACAGCTTCCCACCAAAATTGTCGGAATCACCGACCACAAAATTCCGATAAATGGTAGGCCCGAATGGACTCGAACCATCGACCTCCTCCGTGTCAGGGAGGCGCTCTAACCAACTGAGCTACGGGCCTACAAGGCGAACAGCTGCGGCTTCAATTTTACCGGGCGGCAGGTGATTACGGCAACGTTTGCGGAATCACGGGCTGATCACGGGCTGGAAAATTTTTCTCTTTTACTCTAAGCGTATGGAAACAATCGTTGGTTCCAAGAAAATCGGGCGCTTGATTTGTACCGTGTCAAGGTAGCGCTCTAACCAACTGAGCTACGCGCCTACGGTGAGCCGTTTCAATAGTTTACCAAACTTTTACTGACGGCCTACGACGGAAATCACCTGTAAAACTCAGTTTACCGCGTCCGAGCCGTTCCGCAAAATAGCGCTGGGCCACGTAAGCTATGTCGGGAAGCAAGAAATAATCGGCAAATTCATTATTCTTTGTCCGTGACACGCCGTTGGCTAGGGTATATGCACCCGGCTTATATGGGTTCTGGCGGCGGATTGATTATCGGTCGGACATTCGGAGCAATCCAAGGAACTGGTGAAAAAGGGGCAACCTGATCGGGCTGAGTAATGCTCTGCCCGATGTAGGTCGCTTTCCATTGACGCGTTCGCGGTGTCAGGGGATAATGGCCGTCCTTATTGGTATTACGAAGAAACTCTGTTCAAGCTGGAGCGTACGATGATCGGAAAAATATCCTCGATTTCTAGCGTGTTGACAGTAGCATTATTCGCTGCATCCGTCCTGATAGCGGGTCGCCGGGCACAGGCCCAAAGTGAGACCGTGCTCTATAGCTTCTGCTCGGCGGGAACGAGTTGCCCGGACGGCGAAGACGCCTCATCCAGCCTGATTGCCGACGGCGCTGGGAATTTTTACGGAACCACGCAGTCCGGAGGTATTGGCGTCGGCTACGGACAAGGCACCGTCTTTGAAATTTCACCCGATGGCGACGGCGGCTGGACGGAAACGGTTCTCTATGCTTTCACCGGAGGAACTGACGGAGGACGCCCTGTTTCGCCGGTGATGCTTGATAACTTTGGAAACCTTTACGGAACGACGCAGAACGGTGGAACAGACAACTACGGCGTGGTTTTCAAGCTGACTCCGACAGGAAACACTTGGGCGGAAACTGTCTTGCACAGCTTTGCCGGTGGACTCGATGGCGAAAATCCAACTGCCGGTTTGATCATGGATTCCCAGGGCAATCTCTATGGCACGAGTGACTTATGCGCCTTCGAGCTGAGCCTGTCAGGAGTAACCTGGACCCTACAAGTCATCTATGAGCTAGGCGGTGGTACCCATGCCGCCTTAACAATGGACCCCGCCGGAAACCTCTTTGGGGTCAACTCTTTCTCCGAGGTATTCGAGATCTCGCCGAATGGCAGTGGCGGCTGGAACCCGGCCACCATCATCCACACTTTTACTGGAGCTCCTGGGGATGGCTACTATCCCGAAGGCACGCTAGTCCTGGACAAAGCCGGTAATCTTTACGGTACGACGACGAATGGCGGCACTAACAACTCCGGGACGGTCTACGAGTTGACTCCGGGAAGCGGCGGAGTTTGGTCGGAGAAGATTCTGTACTCATTTGGAGGCGCTAACAGCAATGGCGAGGAACCTTGGGCGGGAGTTGTGTTGGCCGCGGCCGGTAAGATCTACGGCACCACTCCTTTCAGCTTCCAGGAGGGCACCGCCGGCACTGTTTTCGGGCTGATGCCCCAAGTTGGCACCGGCACCTACAAGGAGAAAATTCTGTGGACTTTTGATTTCACAAACGGAGCCGATCCAATCGGTGGAGTAATTCTAGATAACTCGGGCAATCTCTATGGGACAACCTCCTCTTACGGCGCACAGAACGGCGGCAATGTGTACAGGATCAATATGCACGTCGTACCAACCACGACGGCACTCACGTCTTCTCTGAATCCTTCAATTTATGGTCAACCGGTGACGCTTACCGCAACTGTTACATCGAAGCTCGGTCCACCTCCCGACGGGGAAACCGTGACGTTTATGCAAGGCCCTGTTACTTTAGGGACGGGTACGCTGAGCGCCGGCTCGGCCATCTTTACGACCTCAACTTTGCGAACTGGATCGGTGCAGATTGCGGCGGTGTATTACGGCGATGCACAATTCAACATCAGCAAGTCGAAGCCGCTGACTCAGCAGGTTAGTCGTGCCACGACCACAACCACGCTGGTTTCGTCGCTAAATCCGTCGAGCTACGGCGAGCCGGTAACCTTCACAGCGACGGTTGTCTCGCAGTTTGGAAGTACCGTCGCGGGGAGCGTCGCCTTTTACGACGGCAACACTTTGCTGGGGCACGCCGTCGGTGTGAGCGGAGGAACGGCGAGCTACACAACTTCGACTCTCTCGGTGCGTACGCATACCATAGGAGCAAAATTTGAGGCCGGCCCGGGTTTTACCGGCAGTTCCGCGTCGTTGCGCCAGACCGTGAATTAAGCGCAGCTCACTGTGACTTTGACTCATCGCTTGACCGCATCGCAGAGCCTGTGGGTTCAAAGGGTGCGGTCTGATAGAAGAACGATGTGAGGCGCAACGCGATGTTTTCTGCCCGAGCTTTAACGAGAAGTTCCTGATTGCAAAATCACACCTGTAAGAATCTCGTCTTGGCAGTACTCTGGCGTACTCGGGAAGTCTCCGTCCGGTCTCTAAGTTGTTGGGAGTAGGAAACCACAGAAGCGTGTGAAGGTAGCGCTCTAACCAACTGAGCTACGCGCCTACGCTGCAGTCATTCTAATGTCGTTGGCCCGTTCCCGCAATGCTGCACGCGGCGGCGAGGGTGAACGGCGTGATGAACCCCGATTGCCAGTTGCAAAGTCTAGCCTGCGGCGGCGACAATCGTAAGATTGGTCCATGCCGAAAGACTCGCAGCGAGATGACGACAGTTCGGCCGCAAGGGCGCCCGCCTGCGGTCCTTTCTTGCCTGGAGCCATGGTGATCGTAACGCTGGGCAATCCCCGGGACAAATTCTGGGGCATGATTCTGGCGCTGGCTCCGGAAGGACTCAGCGTGAGTGGCATCGAGCTAGCATCTTTTGAAGATCTGGTTGTGATGGTGAAGGATGGCGAATCGTTCAGTCCCGCGGTCGTCTTCTTTCCGATGCACCGGATTGAACGCATCGAACTGGACCTTCCAGATGGCAGTCTGCCTTCGCTTTCGCAGCGCTTCTCAGCCAAGACCGGCCTTGATCCCGCCGTACTGCTGGGTTGTGCGGATGGCCGCGGCGCCGATGACCGCGGCGGCGCGCCGCGCGCCGCGGTTCATCCGACCGGGGAGCGGGCATGAGACTGTCCCAGGTATTCACCGCGCCCAACCAGCTCACGCTGCTGCGGATGGTTTTTGTTCCTTTTATCGTCATCGAATTGGTGGAAGGCCGCTATTTCTGGGCGCTGGTGCTCTTCGTGGTTGCCGGNNCTCGATCCCATTGCGGACAAGCTCTTGTTGAGCACGATGTTCTTGGTGCTCTCCATCCTGCACAAGATTCCGTGGAAGTTTGCGGTGCTGGTCTTCAGTCGCGATATTTCCATCCTGGCGGCCAGTGCGGTGCTGTTTGCCATCGCGGGACTGCGTAATTTTCGGCCCAGCATCTTCGGAAAAGCGAACACGTTTTCGCAGATTGCCGCCGTGTTTTTCGTGCTGCTGTTTTGCATACGGCCGGCGCGCTGGATCTGGATTACACGCACGGTTTTCTTGCGCGCCACGTTCGCCTTCACGATTGTCTCAGCACTGCACTATGTTTTTCTCGTGCAACACCGGCTGCGGGCGCATGCGCATGGGCTGGCTGAACATGCGTCTGGCGGTGTGCGCACCGGTTGACCCGTTTTCCGGCGTCACCCTAGAATTAACGTTCGTCTCTGAGCGCCACAATCTCTATGGCCTTACGCCTTTACAACACCATGTCGTCGCAGGTCGAGGAGTTCCGCACGCTGCGCGACAAGGAAGTCCGCATGTATGCGTGCGGCCCAACCGTCTACGATTACGGACATATCGGCAACTTCCGAACCTTTATTGCGGTTGACATGCTGCAGCGATTCTTGCGTCAGTCCGGTTACACCGTACGCTACGTCATGAACATCACGGACGTGGACGACAAGATCATCCGCAACGCGGTGCGCGATGGAATCAGCGTTCAGCAGTACACGGCGAAATACGAGAAAGCGTTTCTCGAAGATGCAGCCATGGTTGGCATCGAGCGGCCGACGCTGGTGCGCGCGACTGAACATATTGACGAAATGGCGGATTTCGTCGCCAGTTTGGTGGAGAAAGGGCTCGCTTACCGGACCGACGATGGATCGTATTACTTCCGCATCGCAAAGTTTCCGCAGTACGGGAAACTCTCCAAGAAAGATTTCAGCGGGATGCTCGACGGAGCCCGTGTGGACGTTGACGAATATGACAAAGACAGCGCGCGCGACTTTGCGCTGTGGAAGGCGCCTAAGCCGGGCGAGGCTTTCTGGGAAAGCTCGATTGGACCGGGACGTCCCGGCTGGCACCTGGAGTGCTCGGTGATGTCGATGCAGGAACTGGGCGAGAGCTTCGATCTGCATGCAGGCGGAGAAGACCTGATCTTCCCGCATCATGAAAACGAGATCGCACAATCGGAGTCACTCACGGGAAAGATGTTTGCGCGCTTCTGGTTTCACGTGCGCTTTCTGCTGGTCGAGGGCGAGAAGATGTCGAAGAGCCTGGGGAACTTCTACACGCTGCGCGACTTAGTGCTGAAAGGGCACAAGCCGTCTTCGATCCGGTATCTGCTCGCCTCGGTTCCGTACAGAAACCAGTTCAACTTTACTTTCGATGGACTCAAGCAAGCCGCGGTCTCGGTTGAACGCCTGCGCAATTTTCGCCAGCGTTTGAGCGCGGGAAATTTTCCGCCGGGCTCCAACCCGGGGATGCAAACGCTCGCTGGCGAGACCATCGACCGCATTCGAGTCTCNNGGGCCAGATCAAGAAAGACGATGCTATGCCGCTGCTGGCCGGGTTGGAGAAGTTCGATGAGATTTTCGCTGTGCTCAAAGATGACGACCAGCCAAAGATGAGATCCACCCTCGACTGGGCCCGCACCGAAGGCCGCGAAAAGGAAATCAGCCCTGAACTGATGGGGATCGCTGGCTCCGCGCGGCTCTCCGACGAAGAAGTTAATCGGAAGCTGGCCGAAATGGAAGCCGCTCGAAAAGCGCGAAACTTCCAACTCTCTGATGCGATTCGCGCTGAAATCCTCACTGCCGGCATCATCGTGGAGAACACGAAGGACGGCGTGCGATGGCGCAAGAAGTAGTCCTCTCGATGTTAAGCTGTGGGCTGACGGCTGGAAGCTGAGACTCCCATGAAATCCCTCGATGAATATCTTTGCCACGCTGAGCAGGCCCACGGACATCTCTGCGCCGGGCAGGTGCTAGGCGTCCGACTCGCTATGCTCGGGCTCGAGAAACTCGGGATTGACGATCCGCAGGGCAAAGACCGCAAGCGGCTCGTCACCTTTGTCGAGATCGATCGCTGCGCCACCGACGCCGTGGCCGTAGTCACCGGCTGCCGTCTGGGCAAGCGCGCCCTGAAGTTCCGCGACTGGGGAAAAGTTGCCGCGACGTTCGTGGACGTCAGCACCGGCAAGGCAATCCGCATCGCTGCCAAAGAATCCTCCAAGGCTCTGGCCCGGCAGATGCATCCCGAGATCGCTGACAAGAACCAGCAGCAGATGCTCGCTTATCGCGAAATCACGGATAACGATCTGTTTACTACGCACTGGGTGAAGGTGGATTTACCACCCGAAGAATTTCCCGGATACAAAGGGGAGCGCGTGGTTTGTGAAGCGTGCGGGGAAGGGATCAACTTTCGCAGAGAGGTCCGCACCGAAAAGAAAGTGCTTTGCCGCGCCTGCGCGGGGGAACGCTACTACGAGCCAATCTAAGCGGCCTGCTCATACGCGTGCGCCACCCGCAGAATCGTCGCTTCGGCAAAGTGCTTGCCGAGAATCTGCAATCCAATCGGCAGCTTCTCTTTCGTTTCGCCGCATGGAATTGAAATGCCCGGAATCCCCGCTAAATCTGCTGTCACCGTGTAGATGTCAGCCAAATACATGGCCAGAGGATCATTCGATTTCTCGCCCAGCCGGAACGCCGCCGTCGGACTAGTCGGCGTCACGATCGCATCCACTTTGCGGAAGGCCTCCTCAAAATCGCGAGTCAGCAAAGTCCTCACTTTCTGCGCCTTCAGATAATACGCATCGTAATAGCCTGCGCTCAGCGCGTAAGTGCCGAGCATGATGCGGCGCTTCACTTCGGCGCCGAAACCCTCATCGCGGGTGCAACGATACATCTCGGAGAGCGACTTCACGCCCGGCGCGCGATAGCTGTAGCGCACACCGTCATAGCGGGCGAGATTCGAAGACGCTTCCGCGGTTGCGATCAAGTAATAGGTCGGAATCGCATACGCCGTGTGCGGCAACGAAACCGGCACCACCTGGCAGCCCAGGCCTTTTAGCTTGTCGATGGCTAACTCAACCGCGTGGCGAACTTCATCGTCGAGTCCGTCACCGAAATACTCTTTGGCCACGCCCAGTTTCAAGCCACGCACGGGCTTTTCCAGTTCGGCGACGTAATCCGGCACCGGCACATCGGCGGAGGTTGAATCCATTGGGTCACGCCCGGCAATAGTGCGCAACACGATGGCCGCGTCTTTTACCGTCTTCGCCAGCGGGCCGATGTGATCGAGTGAAGACGCAAACGCGATCAGCCCGTAGCGCGAAACTCGGCCGTAGGTTGGCATCAACCCCACTACGCCGCAGAACGATGCTGGCTGGCGAATCGATCCTCCTGTGTCCGAACCGAGGGCGGCCACAGCCATATCGGCGGCAACAGCCGCCGCCGAACCGCCCGAAGATCCTCCCGGCACGCGGCTCAACTCGCGCGGATTGCGCACAGGATGAAACGCCGAGTTCTCGTTCGAAGAGCCCATGGCAAACTCGTCGCAGTTCGTTTTGCCCAGCACCACCGCGCCGGCGGCTTCCATGCGCGCGACCGCCGTGCAGTCGTAAGGCGGGACGTACTTGCCGAGAATCTTCGATCCCGCCGTGGTGCGCACTCCGCGTGTTGACATCACATCCTTGATCCCGACGGGCACACCGCCCAAAGGCGACAACGGCTTGCCCTCCGCAGCCATGCGGTCGATACGGCCCGCTTGCTCTAGGGCGCGCTCTTTGCAGAGCGTAAGGAATGCGCCGATCTGCCCATCTTCTTTTTGGATGCGCGCATAGTGCGCCTCGGTGAGCGCGAGCGCAGTTGTCTTGCGCTCCTGTACGGCGGAGCGCGCCGAGTCAATGGTGAGTTGGGTTAGTTCCATGGACGATTCAAAAGTGGTCAGTGGTTAGTAATCAGTGGTCAGTGATCACCGACCACTATCTTTCGATCACCTTCGGCACTCGGAAGAACATTCCATCCGTATCAGGCGCGTTCTCAAGGGCGATCTCCTGGGGCAAAGACTTGCGCAGACCTTCGGGCACGTCTTCGCGACTGGCATACGCAAATCTTTCGCTGCCCTGCTTGGATTCATCGACGCCGTAGCGATCTGACACTTCCGCCATCGGTTCGACTTTAGACGTGTCGAGTTCGTTGAGCCTCTCGATGTAACCGAGAATCGAATTCAGATCTCGCACCATGCCGGCGCGCTCCTCCCCGGAAAGCTCCAGGTTGGCCAGATCGGCCACGTAGGCAACATCTTTTTCTGTGACTTTCATGTTCTGCGAGTCATTGTGTTGGAAAACGGTGTTTGAAAAAACGATCGCCCGGTCAGCCCTGCCGAATCACAAACTCAATCCTCTCCACTTTTTGGCCGGCATAACGATTCAACACCGCGAGGTAACGCGGAGCCAGACCCTGCATCTCACGCTTCCATCCGGCATCGGGAACCTCGACGCGCAGCACGGCACCGGCAAACTCCACAGCTCGCGTGCGCTCGGCCACCACTGATCCGCAAACCAAGGGCCAGGCGAGCAGAGGAGCTTGGCCCTGCGGCACGCGCCGCAGGGAGCCAAGTACAATCTTTTCCAGTCCCACGCCTGCCTGCTCCAAGGCAACTCCTCGTTAGATCTAACTACTGCCGTCAACCGACCAACCGAGATTCCGATTCTAGCACTCCAGTGGAACGTGTAGAGTTCGTCAACCTGTGTGTTCAGACCGGGAAGTTGCGCTTCACGAACTCGAGCGCTGTTTCATGCGAAAGTAGTCTTCCTTCGAGTTGAGCGTCTTCTACGGCCTCAAGAATCTCGCGAAACCTTGGACCAGGC